>DASZPC010000547.1:0-8925 GCA_035550455.1 Chitinophagales bacterium
GTTTTGCCCGCCTTTCGGTATAATTCAATAGACCGGTCATTTGTTTTCAATCTTACCACCAACGCACCGTTTTTCAGGGCTTTTAGTTCCATAACTGCCAAATCGCGGTTAGTAGGCATGTTTTGTGCCTGCAACTGTGTAATTATCAGCAGCAAAAAGGCGGCTATCGCTGGTATTCTCATGCTTATTTAAAATCTCCTGCTATCTCTTTAGGTAAAAACTTGGTTACCTTCCCCTTGCCCCTTATTATTTCGCGCACAATAGTGGAAGATATAGACGATAATTCGGGCCGCGATAATATCAATATGGTTTCAATTTGTGGCAACATATCGTGGTTAAGGTGGGCAATGGTTTTTTCGTATTCAAAATCGGCTGCCGAGCGTATGCCACGCAGCAGGTAATTGGCATTTCTCTTCTCGCAAAAGTTTACGGTAAGGCCTTCGTAGCTTTCCACTTTTACCTTTGGCTCGCCCACAAAAACCCGGTCTATCCATTCTATTCTCTTCTCCAACGAGTACAAAGCCTGCTTTTGTGTATTAACGCCAATGGCCACAATTATTTCATCAAAAAGCGGCAGGGCCCGGCGCACAATATCGGCGTGCCCAACGGTAATAGGGTCGAACGAACCTGGAAAAACAGCAATTTTTCTATCCATGTTTATCTGACTTTTTTCGTGCCGATTAGAAAAGCAGATTACTCTGCTTCTTTTCGTACTTCGTTCACAAATATAGAGAATATCGTAGTGCCATAATTGCGGCTGCGGTAAAAATGCGGGTGCTTCTCAAAATTATGGTTGGGGTTATGTTCCAGTATAAACCATCCTTCGCCCTCCACCAACTGGTATTGAAATATAAGGTCGGGTATGGTATTCAGGTTTTCCAGCGGGTAAGGCGGCCCGGCAAAAATTACATCAAACTTCTGGTTACAGCTTTGTATAAAATTAAACACATCCATTTGCAGGACATGTATGGCTTCCAGTTTCAGGTCTTTGGCGGTTTGTTTTATAAAGTTAGCGCATTTCGCAAAAATCTCCACCGTTGTAATATCGGTACAGCCCCGCGATGCAAACTCATAGGCAATACTGCCGGTGCCGCCAAAAAGGTCCAGCACTTTTATATTGTCGAAGTTAAAGCTGTTATTAATCATATTAAACAGCCCTTCCTTGGCAAAATCGGTAGTTGGCCGGGTGGGTATATTTTGCGGTGGGTTAAACCTTATGCCTTTTAAATTGCCTCCAATAATTCTCATGCCTGCAAGTTGATAAGGTTGTAATAGCGGTGCTGCGGGAAATTTTCAAACGCTTTTGAAAATGTTATTCCCGGTGGTGTTTGGGCAAACTGTGGATTGCGGAAATACCGGTAACACAAATCGTAAATTTCGCTGCGTTCTTCTATTTCGCCCGATAATACAAGGGTTACTTTTTCGGGCGCTGCTTGCAATTCCTGCGCACACAGCAGCAGAAAGTATATAAAATCGCTCGATGCTTTAAACTCATAGCGGTTCAGCAGGCGTACCTGCCCGTTATTATCTATTCTAAGCACATCAAAATACGCTGACGATATATTTACATAAAGCGCATCCGGCATTTTCATCATATCCACCTGTTGAAATAAAGGGCTGCATAAGTGGCTGAAACGGCTGGCGGTAAAAAGTTCTCTTAGTTTAAAGCTGAGGGCGAAGTCAAGGCTGTAAACCAATTCAACATTGTTGTTATGGCATAGCTGCTTTAAGGTGGCGCCCTGAAGCGGGTTCATTTCTATGTCTATTCCCGGCGGCGATAAAAGATAGGGCCCACCAAGGCCAACAACTACACGTGCAAAATTAAGCTGCAGCACTTCATCGTTCTCATAAATTTTCTCAATCCGCCTTATCAGTTCTTGTCCGTCTTCAACGTGGTGCAGTATATACTCGCCAAAAAATATAACCTGGCCGTGGGTAAGCGAATGTACAACGTACCTAATGGCCTGCATGGATACCGAAATTTTCAGTTCAAGCGATGAAGGAGGAATGCTAGAATCAATATCCCCTGTTTTCGAAAATGTATTTTTTACCTGTGCTACTGTCACCTTGCGAAAATAACTTTTTTGATAAGCAAACGGCCTTTAGGGTTTATGGAATACGTTATAAGTGTTTAAATGAGGGAAGTCGCTTAGCCTGCCAATCAAAATTTGTTATGTTTGAAAGGATATGAAAAAGTGGCAGTCCCGTAATCCAAAGTTTAAAGAATACACCGAGTTTAAAATCTCGAAGAATAAATTCATTGGCTGGCTGGGGTTTAATATCACAAAAATTGAGCCTGGCTATACTGAAGGGGAAATGGACTTTAAGGAAATGCACGAACAGCAAAATGGCTGGCTGCATGGCGGTATTACCTCGGCTATACTGGATATGGTGGAAGGCTTTGCTGCATACAGCATGGTTGAGGAGGGCCAGCAGGTTTTTACGGTTGATGCCCGTATTTCGTATTTCAACCCGGGCATTGCCCAAAAATTTTTCGCCCGCGGGTTCGTTGTTAAACCGGGTAAGCGCTTTCACTTTTGCGAAGGCGAGGTTTATTACATAAAAGAAGGGGAGGAGGTAATTGTTGCCAAAGGCTCGGCTACTATGGCGGTGGTTTAGCGGTGGCATTGTAGGTTTTTAAATTTTAAAAGTGTCGAGGTTAAAGGCTACATATAAAGAGATTATCACCATTTCGTTGCCGCTTATTTTAGGCAATACCGCCTGGACCAGTAATGGCCTGTTCGATACTATTTTTGTGGGCAACCTGGGCAAAGTGCAGTTGGATGCTATTGGTTTCGCCAGTATCTTTTACTCTGTTTTGTTTATGATGGGTTTCAGCTTTACCCGTGGCACACAAATGCTGGTGGCCCGCCGTATGGGCGAATTGAACAAACACGAGGTGGGCAATATTGTTGATACCACTATCATTTCCATGCTTGCTGTGGCTGTGGTGGGTTTTGGCGTTATCAAAATTTTCTCGCACGAGATTTTGTCTTTTATGCTTACCAACGAGGATATTATCCAGAAGTGCGATAAATTCCTTAGCTATCGTATTTGGGGCCTTATTCCCAGTTTTATCAGCTTTGTGTTTATTGCCTTTTACTCGGGTATTGGCCGCACTAATATCCTCGCCATTTCGGTAGCGGTAATGACCTTCTTCAATATCGTGCTTAATTACGGCCTTGTTTATGGCAAATTTGGCTTGCCCGAAATGGGTATTGCCGGTTCGGGCACGGCCAGCAGTATTTCCGAAACCCTGGCGGTAGTGGTGCTTTTTGGCGGCACATTTTATAAGAGGCGTGTACACGATTTTCTGCTTTTCCGCTTTAAAAAATTCGATGTAAAACTGCTTAAACAAATGAGCAATATTGCTGTACCGCTCATGTTGCAATCCACTGTAGCGGTAGGCGCCTGGTTGTTCCTGTTTGCGCGTATCGAAACCCGTTTGGGTAAAGATAGCCTCGCTATTTCTTCCATTTTTCGCCAGCTTATCCTGTTTTTCAGCATTCCCACCTGGAGTTTGGGTTCTACCGCCAATACCCTCATCAGCAACCTGGTGGGCCAGCAGGATTTTGCCGGGGTTAAAGATGCCTTGCGAAAAATCAGTATTGTTAGCCTGGGTTTGGCCATTATATCCTGTCTTGTTATCTACATTTTCCCCAATTTTTGTATCGGGGTTTTTACCAGTAAGGAAGATTACGCCCTTATACCTATGGCGGTGCATATACTGCCGGTTATTTTTGTGGTTTTTATCCTTATGTCTTTTTCCAATATCATCTTTAACGGGGTTATCAGTTTAGGCGATATTTATATGGCACTGGGCATACAGGTGGCTGTAGTGGTTGTTTATGTAGTTTATTTCCAGCTAATGTTTACCATGCCCTTTGTTAGTACTTTCTGGATTTGGACCTCAGAATGGGTTTACTGGCTGGCTGTTTTGGCCGGCAGCCTCCTGTTTTTCCGTTATAAAAAGCTCGAAGTCGTATAGAATTATAGAGCCGGTTGTGCATTTGTTGAAGCCTGCTATACATTTCTCCTTATTTTTGGTTCCATGGAAGATGTTTTGTTGCACTACAGTCATGTAAATATTTACCAGGGTAAAGACCTTGTGCTGAGCGATGTAAACATCGAACTGGGTCAGGGCGAATTTGTGTACCTGATAGGTAAAACCGGTACTGGTAAAAGCACCTTCCTGAAAACCATTTACGGCGAACTGCCCGTTCGCAGTGGCGAGGCTACTACTTGTGGCTTTAACCTGGCCAAACTTAAAAAGCGCGATATACCCCACCTGCGCCGAAAGCTGGGTATCGTTTTCCAGGATTTTCAGTTACTAAACGACCGTAGCGTTAACGATAACCTCGATTTTGTGCTCCGCGCTACGGGCTGGTCGGCAAAAGGCAAACGCCAGGAACGCATTGTTGAAGTGCTTACTGAGGTTGGCCTGGCCAATATTGGCACAAAAATGCCTTTCCGCCTTTCTGGGGGCGAGCAGCAACGCCTGGTTATTGCGCGGGCCCTGCTTAACAATCCTCCGCTTTTTTTGGCTGATGAGCCTACCGGCAATCTCGACCCCGAAACCTCGGATGATATTATGAAACTCCTTATCCGCATTAACCGCGAGCATAATACTACCATTTTAATGGCTACCCACAATTACCAGCTTATAGAGCGTTACCCTTCAAAAATTTACAGTTGTTCGGGTAATTCCTTCAACCTCGAAAAAGGGATGTATATAAAAACCTAGGCGGGGAATACTTCACGGGCTATTTTCAAGGCATTGGCCTCGTTGCCAAAACCTTCTTCCAATACCCTGCTTCTTTTTTCAATATCGTGCTGGGTAAATTCCATCTGCATCAGGTCGGCCAAAATCCGTTTGGTGGCATTGGGGTTGTCTTCAATTACGCAAAGTTTTTCAAGCCCCGTGTTATTAACCATTTTGCCATTTACTACACAAAACCTGCCCCGGTAAAGCGAGTTGAGCAGTTTCAGCTTTATACCGGTATTCTGAAAAGTAAACAGCAGGTTAATATGCGCATCCTTCATTAGCTCGGCCATTTTATAAAACGGTGGGCTATCTACCAGTTGTATATTGGGTATGTTTTTTACCTCTTTTTTTAAGGCCGAAGTTGGTTGCTTACCGGCAATTACAAATTTGTAAGGCATACCCTCAGCAATTTTCTTGGCTATAAACATAGCAGCCTGGTTGTTTTCGGCCACACTCAGGTTCCCCTGGTATAAAATAAAATCGCCTTTGCCTGTTTCGCTGGTTACCTTCTCATTATTATGAAAAGCCGGTACGTAAAAAATGTTTTCGTAGCTCTGGCGCAGGTATTCATAATCGCTTTTCGAAATAGCAAAAATCTTATCGGCGTGTTTCAATTCATTTTCAAACCTTCTCAGCTTTTGCGACTCGTAATAAAAGTAGAACTTAATCAGGTAGTTTCGCTCGGCTTCTTTCAGGCTGCGGTAATAATCCCATTCCACATTGTGCATACGCACTGCCTTTATTTTGTCCTTCAGCAGCGGGTGGTTCAGGTAAAAGCAGGTATGTAGCCCTTCAAACAGTACCGGGTGTTCGTCAGCCGAAAGGTTCGTCAGCAACTCATCGCTTTTCCGCGAGCCTACTATATAAGGCACCTTGCTGTATATGGCCTGGAAGAACTTTTTGCGCGGGTAGTAAAAAACCTTTTCGCATATCTTATCCAACTCCCCGCTTTGCTCCCGCCCGTAGTGGAAACAGTGCAGGTATATTTTAATGCCTAAATCGCTCAGGGCCTTTATCTTATAAAATACGTCAATCACCCCACCATAATCTGGTGGGTAAGGAACATTAAACGACACTATGTGCAGGTATTTACCTGAATAAACGCTCATACAAAGCCAACAACTTTTTCTCTTCCTCTTGCCAGTTTAAAACAACACTGCAAACATCACAATTTTTTTGTAATAGGGTGTAAAGGGTATGGTCGCTCAAAAGACGCTCAATAGCTGCTTTTATTGCGTTTGGCTGGCAATCTTTTACTGCCAAAGCTACATTATATCTTTCATTTAACGCCCGGTACTCCGGAAAATCAATACACACTTGTGGAACACGCGCATGTATGTAATCAAAGAATTTGTTAGATAGCGAATAATAATAACTAAGCCCTTTGTTCTCCAGCAGGTTTATGCCAATAGTGGCCCCGGCTGTTATTTCCCGCAATTGGGCCGGTTCAACATAGCCCAGAAAAACCACTTTTTCTTCAAGGCTTAATTCCTGGGTAAGTTGCCTCAATCTGCCCGATAAATCACCTTCCCCGGCAAGTTTCAAAGGGCAGTCAATTTCCTGCATTGCTTCAATCAAAAACTCAAGCCCGCGGCCTTCGTTCAGTGCTCCCTGGTAAAGAATGTACCGCTCATTATTTGTTACCAGCTGTTCATTGGTTGTTTGCCTGCTTACCGGCACATTCATAATTACTTCAACCGGAACTTTATATTTTTCACTAAACAGATTTGCCAACCCTTGTGATACGGTGTAAACGAGATTGAATTTTGGCACAAACGTTTTTTCCACCCATTCCCAAACCTTTTTCACATCAGGCCGGTTTACCACTTCAGGCACTTCGGTAAAATATTCATGCGCATCGTAAACCAGTTTTGCCCCCTTTAACTTACCGGCCAAATACACCGGTGCAATGGTGTCTAAATCAATGGCACAAACAGCATCAAATTTTGCAAACAGCAGGTAAAGCAGCAGCCTCAGGTTATACTCTATGTAAAATATCTTCCCCTTGTTAAACAGGCAGAACAACCGCTTCTGCCGGTAAGGTTCCTCCTTAAGCGGCACCGAAAAGTCTCTTACCCGCCCTATCAACTCCACCCCATAACCTGCCTTGGCAAGGCTGCGGCATATCTTCTGCATTCGCTGGTCGTATGTCAGGTCGTTGGTAACAGTAAGTATAATTCTCTTCACCTTGCCCATGCAAAAGTCGAATCAGGGTTACGTATTATGTTTCCTTTGTCCAGCAACAGTTCCAGCGCTTTTACCAATATGTCGCTTTCGGCGTTTGCTTTGGCTTTCAGTTGCGCCAGCGTCAACGGTTTTTGCCGCAGTTCATTTTCTATCAGTTCGGTAAATTTATTTATATCGCCTTTTGCCTGCTGTTTTTTATTCGCTATGCACACATCGCACAGGCCACAATCTGTAGTGGCGTTTTCCCCAAAGTATTTCAATAGCACCCTGCTGCGGCACACATTGTTTTCAGTAATGTAAAACCGCACGGCTTTCAACCGGTTCAGTTGGTTTTCCTTCCGCTGGTTTATTTGGGCCATATCTAACCGCAGGTTTTCAGCCGGTACCCGGTCTTTTAAAAAAATCAACTGTGGCTCTTCCCTTCTGGGTTTGTAGCTCAAAATCCCAAACTTATTAAGCCCGTTTAGCAGTGTAATAGTATCCTCAAGGCTGGTTTTCAGCCGGGCCGCTATAGCTTCTTCTTCAATGGCCACATAGTTTTCAAATACGCCCTCCGATGTGCGCAGTATAAATTTTATAAGCGGCTCATAGTTTTGATTTGTTTGCTGAAACCGGTGTATGGCTTCGCGCCCTGCCGTTGCCTTCACTTCCGATTGATGGTAGACCCCATCGCTTATATAAATAATTTCCTGCTGCTCTAAAATTTTAAGTGCCGCCATTACTTGCAGCGCATCCAGTTTACTCGTGGCGGCAAACGCCCTTAAATCAAAATCAAAATTCCGGTTGGCGCCTTCGTGCAAAGCAAGCCGGTAATGCCGGCACAATGCGCCGTAAACACTTCGTATAAAATCCGGGCTGGGGAAACCCGCTGCTATTTTGTAATCAAGGTTGCTGGTGTCCTTCTCATCGGTTAAAAGCACGGCAAAGGCTTTTTGCCCGTCGCGCCCCGCACGCCCCGCCTCCTGAAAATACGCCTCAATACTATCTGCCGGTTCAATATGCACCACGGTGCGCACATCCGGTTTATCTATTCCCATCCCAAAGGCATTGGTGCAGCATATAACCCTTGTTTTATTGGTTATCCAGCTATCCTGTTTGGCAGTTCTTTCGTTGGGGCTTAACCCGGCATGGTAAAAATCGGCGCTTATTTTCTGCTTGTTTAAAAAATCGGCAAATTCCTTTGTCCGCCTGCGGCTGCGGGCATACACTATCGCACTTCCATCTACTTTCTGCAATATCTCAAGCAACATCTGGTTTTTGTGGTGGCTTTGGCGCACCACATACGCCAGGTTTTTACGGGCAAAACTTTGCTTAAATACATTCGGCGTTTTAAAAAATAACTGCTTTTGTATGTCTTCGGTTACTTCGGGGGTGGCAGTGGCTGTAAGCGCTATTACCGGCACATTTTTCAACCGCTCCCGAATTTCGGAAATTTTCAGGTATTGTGGTCTGAAATCATACCCCCACTGCGAAATACAATGCGCTTCATCTACCGCAATTAACCCAATTTTCATCCTTTCCATCCGCGCCCTGAAATCATCCGTGGCCAGCCTCTCCGGAGATAGGTATAGGAATTTCACCCCGCCATACACACAGTTATCCAGCAACGCATCCGCTTCGCGGTAGCTAAGTCCGGCATGTACGGCCACTGCTTTTATTCCTTTTTTGTTCAGGTTATTAACTTGGTCTTTCATCAGGGCAATCAATGGCGAAACCACTAAGCACAAACCCTCCATGGCCAACCCCGGCACCTGGAAACAAACCGACTTGCCGCCACCGGTGGGCAACAGGCCCAGAGTGTCTTTGCCCGCCAATACCGATTTGATAATATCCTCCTGCAAAGGCCTGAAGGCTTCAAATCCCCAATATTGTTTTAGTATTTGTTCAATATGCTGCATGGAAAGCTTCTGCTGGCTGGCTTCTTTGCCCGAAATCCTCTTATGGGTAGTTGATAATCAGCGGGTTAACAACTT
>DASZPC010000548.1:0-1647 GCA_035550455.1 Chitinophagales bacterium
TGAAAGAATATTATAAAAATGGCGCTTTAAAAAGCGAATCCACTTATAAAGCCGGGTTGGTGGATGGTTATATGAAAAGCTACTACGAAAACGGCCGTATGCAGTACGATATGGCAGTTAAAGGCGATAAACCAGAAGGTAAATTGCTCCAGTATTCAGGCGAGGGTGTACTGAAAATAAAAACTGAAACAAAAGGCGGTTTGAAAGATGGTAATTACGAATCGTACTATACCAATGGCAAAGTGGAATCAAAAGGAGTGGTGCATGCTGGTTTCAGCGATGGCAAATGGCAGTATTTCGATGCCGACGGACATCTTACCAAAGAATGTGAATATGCAAAAGGTTCCGTAGTGGGCCCTCTGAAAGAATACTATGCAAACGGTAAAACCGCCACCACCGAAAACTTCGACCAAAAAGGGAAAGAAAACGGCCTGTTTGTTTTTTACGATGATGATGGCGTGAAATATTTCGAGGCTAACTATAAAGAAGGCAAACTGCTTGATTATAAGTATTTCGATAAAGCCGGTAAAGTGATACAGCAGGCCACCGATACCAAAGGCGAAATGCCGTTTAAGACATATACCCCCGATGGTAAATTGGTGCAGTCTGGTGTCTTTAAAAAAGGCGACCGCAATGGCGACTGGACTTACTATTACCGTAGTGGGGCCGTAAAAATTAAGGAAACTTACGATAAAGGTGTTCTTACCGGCCCCTTTACCGAGTACTACGAAAACGGAAAAGTGCATAAAAAGGGCTCCTTTAAAAATGGGGAACTGGATGGCTATTATATCAGCTATCATAAAGACGGCACCCCCGATGAAGAAATGAACCTGGTGGATGGCAACCGCGAAGGCGATTACTATTCTTATTACTACGATGGCGGTGTTTTTTGGCACAGCTATTATACCGCAGGCGATGAATCGGGCTGGCAAACCTGCTATTATCCAAGTGGTAAAATCAAGTATGAATACTTTGCCGATGAATCTTATATGTCTAAATACCTGGTTTATGATACGCTCGGAAAAGTGGCCTATAGTTGGTTTAACAAAACCGGCACAGCCCCATACGAGGTGAAATTTTTTAACGGCAAAACAAAAGAAACAGGAGACTATCAGGATGGCCACATGCAGGGGCCGTTTAAATTTTACTTTTCTAACGGTAAATTACAGGCTGAAAACACCTATGACCACAACTACAAAGAAGGCGCCATTAAAGAATACTACCTGAACGGAAAAGAACATAAAGAAGGGCGGCTGCTGCATGGTAAGGCCGATAGTATTTGGACTTATTTTGATAAGGAGGGTTGGATGTTGATCAAAGGGCCTTTTAAAAATGACGACCGCAATGGCCTTTGGAAATGGTTTTATGAGAACGGCAAGCCCGAATATGTGGCTGATTACGTGGATGGCGATAAGGATAGCATTGTTACTCTGCTCGCGCCCGATGGTTCGGTGCGCATAAAATTTCATTACAACAAGGGCGTATTGCTTGGCTATACTTACCAGGGCAAAGACGGTAAGGATGTGGCCGAAATTGCCCTGCCCGATGAGTCGGGCAAAGTAGTAGGCTACTATGCCAATGGTAATAAGAGCTACGAGGCTGTTTACAAAAACGGCAACCGCCAGGGGGCAACGAATTACTATTACC
>DASZPC010000549.1:0-11913 GCA_035550455.1 Chitinophagales bacterium
CGCTGTACGCCACTTGCGCTAACGAGTTTACCGCAAACACATTAAACTGGTGCACTTTTCTAAACTCGGCGGTAAGGTTTTTTGGGGCTATGCAGTAGCCCACCTTCCAGCCGGTGGCATGGTAGGTTTTGCCGAAAGAGCTTACCACAAAGCTGCGCTCGGCCAGTTTAGGGAAACGCAAAACACTTTGGTGCTGCTGCCCGTCGAAGATGATATGCTCGTACACCTCGTCGCTCAAAATAATAATGTCGCTGCCTTTGGTAATTTTCTCCAACTGCATCATATCGTGTGCGTTCAGCACCGTGCCCGATGGGTTATGTGGCGTGTTAATAATAATCATCCGCGTGCGCTGGTTCACCAGTTTCTTTACGCTCTGCCAGTTTACCTTATAATCGGGCGCTTCAAGGTCGTAGTAAATAGCCTTGCCGCCTGCCAGTTCAATAGCGGGGGCGTAGCTGTCGTAAGCGGGGGCAAAAAGTATTACCTCGTCGTTTTCGCGGATTACCGATAAGATGGCGGTAAAAATACCCTGGGTGCCGCCTGCGGTAATGGTTATTTCACTTTCGGGGTCTACCTCCGCCGAGTACAACTCCTGCACTTTTTCGGCCAGCTTTTCGCGCAGGGGCATATAACCGGCCATAGGCGCATACTGGTTAAAATTGCTGCGCATGGCTTTTTCAACGGCCTCAATTAATAAAGGGTGCGGGTTAAAATCCGGGAACCCCTGGCTAAGGTTAATGGCTTTATGCTCGCGCGCCAGCGCGCTCATAGTGGTAAATATGGTAGTGCCTACACCCGGCAGCTTTGAATTTATAGAGGAAGGGAAGTTCATGGTTAATGTGATAATTCGGCAATGTGATAATAAGACAATTGAAAGCTTTCTGCCCCTCTTATTATCAAATTATCAAATTGTCGCATCGTCAAATTACAGGTATTTATCCAAATCCGCCACCTTCAAATCTACGGTTATCTGCTTAATTTCCTGCTCCTGGCTTTTTTCGCAAATAAGCAGCACATCGCCCGTATCAATTACACAGTAATCGCGCAGGCCCTGCAGCACTACTAATTTGCCATCGGGCACCATAATCATATTGTTGGCCGAGTCATATATCTTAACGCTCTTGCCGGCTACCGCATTGCCCAGGTAATCATGCTCGTACACCTCGTATAGCGAGTCCCAACTGCCTATATCGCTCCAGCCAAACTGGGCGGGTATGGTATACACATTATTAGCTTTTTCCATCACCCCGTAATCAATCGAAATATTCGTGCACTGCGAGTAAGCGTCTTTAATAAAAGCATCCTCATCAGGGGTATTGTAGTATTTCTCTCCGTCTTTAAAGGCATCGCCAATTTCGGGCAAAAATTTGCGCACCGCTTCGCGTAGCGTTTTGGCCTTCCATACAAACATGCCCGAATTCCATAAAAAGTCGCCGCTTTTTAAAAAAGTACGGGCTATTTCAAGGTTCGGCTTTTCGGTAAAGGTTTTTACTTTATAAAACCCGCTGGGCGAGGGGTCGTCTAAAAACTGTATATACCCATAACCTGTGGCTGGTTTGGAGGGTTTAATGCCAATAGTAACCAACAGGCCGTTATTGCTAACATAATCAATGCATTTGCTTATTACGTCCAAAAACTTCTCCTCGTATAGTATCAGGTGGTCCGAGGGCGATATAATAACTGTGGCATCAGGGTCGGCGGCATAAATTTTATCGCAGGCGTAAGTAATGCAGGGGGCCGTATTGCGGCGCACGGGCTCTTTTAATATCTGGTAATCAGCCAAATCGGGCAATTGCTCTTTTAGCAGGCTGGTATAATCATCGCTGGTAACAATATATATGTTCTCTTTCGGAACAATTTTCAGGAACCTTTCGTAAGTCAGTTGAATGAGCGTTTTGCCGGTATTTAGTATATCCAGGAACTGCTTCGGTTTCGAGGTGCGGCTTTTTGGCCAAAAGCGGCTTCCAATACCGCCAGCCATTATGGCCACATAAACATTGCTCATTGCATAAAAATTTTGTTAATCAAAGGCGCGCAAAAATACATAAACCTTAGGCGCAAAAAAAGTTGTTTGTAAATTCGCTGCCCTTTATAAAAAAATGTTTATTATATTAACAGGCAGTTGAATACCCCGGTAGCTGGCGTTAATAAGTAGCTAAAGAAAAGGATTGGAAAACAAAAATCATGAACTATTGCAAGCAGCTTTACGTTGATTGATTCGTTAATTAAATAGTTTAAAATGGAAGTGGCTCAAATGTCCCTTGAAGAGGGCCTGCAGGAATACTTTGGTTTCAGTAAGTTTAAAGGCAACCAGGAAAAGATAATCCGCTCTTTAATGGGCGGTAAAGATACGTTCGTCATAATGCCTACCGGCGGGGGCAAATCGCTTTGCTACCAGCTTCCGGCTATTATGAGCGAGGGCGTGGCTATTATCATATCGCCACTCATCGCCCTTATGAAAAACCAGGTTGATTTGGTAAGGAATTATTCCTCAAAAGACCATATCGCCCACTTCCTTAACTCTTCCCTCAGCCGTTCCGAGCGCACCCAGGTAATAAAAGATATTAAAGGCGGCAAAACAAAAATGCTGTACGTAGCCCCCGAAACACTTACCAAGCAGGAAACCGTTGACCTTTTTAAAGAGGTAAAAGTCAGCTTTATTGCGGTTGATGAGGCCCACTGTATTTCTGAATGGGGCCACGATTTTCGCCCCGAGTACCGCCGTATCAGGGAAATTATCGAATCCATCGAGCAAAAATTTCCCATCATCGCCCTTACCGCCACCGCCACCCCCAAGGTGCAAAGCGATATTGTAAAAACCTTATTGCTCAAAAAGCCCAACATCTTCATTTCCTCGTTCAATAGGCCCAACCTGTTTTACGAAATACGGCCCAAAAAAACCCCTCAACTGGCCATTAAAAACATGGTGCAGTTTATAAAGCAAAGGCATGGCAAGTCGGGCATTGTGTACGTAATTAACCGCAAAACCGCCGATGAGCTTTCGCAGGTGCTGCGTGCTAATGGCATTAAAGCGGCGGCTTATCATGCCGGGCTCGATGGTAAAGTGCGCACCCAAACCCAGGACGCCTTTTTGATGGAGGAAATGGATGTAATTGTGGCCACCATTGCCTTCGGCATGGGTATTGATAAACCCGATATCCGCTTTGTAATACACTACGATATTCCAAAGTCGCTCGAAAACTATTACCAGGAAACCGGCCGCGCAGGGCGCGATGGCCTCGATGGCGAGTGCGTGGTTTATTTCTCGTACAAAGACATATCAAAACTCGAAAAGCTGCTGCGCGATAAAACAGTGGCCGAACGCGAACGCAACATCCAGTTAATTAACGAAACCGTGGCCTACATCGAATCGGCCGAGTGCAGGCGTAAGTTTATCCTGCATTATTTCGGCGAGCCCTTCGAAGCCGACAACTGCGGCAAAATGTGCGATAACTGCAGGCACCCTAAAGAAAAAATTGATGTAACCGACGATACCAAACTTGCCATTAAAGCCATTATTGCCCTTAAAGAAAACCACGACCTGCCATAGATGGTAAAAGTGCTGATGGGTAAAAAAGTAAAAGAGGTTACCGATTTTAAATACGATAAAACCGAATGGTTTGGCAAAGGCGCCGATAAAGACGAACACCACTGGAACTCCGTTATCCGCCATGCCATGCTAATGGGCCTGCTCGATAAAGATATTGAAGAATACGGCCTGCTGAAGGTTACCAAAAAGGGCCAGGAGTTTCTGAAAAAGCCGGTTACCCTCAAGGTATCTATCAATCATGATTACGAAGACGATGGCAGCGATGTGGTGGTGGAAGATGGGGGCGGCTCGCGCAACGTACTCGACCCCGCCCTGCTGGAAATGCTCAAAGACCTGCGCAAACAGGTAGGCAAGCAAAATAACCTGCCCCCTTACGTCATCTTCCAGGATTTTTCAATGGAAGAAATGGCCACCAAGTACCCCATTACTATTGATGAGCTAACTAATATTACCGGCGTTAGCAAAGGCAAGGCCGACCGCTACGGCAAAAAGTTTATCGACCTGATTAAGAAATATGTGGACGATAACGATATTGACCGCCCAACCGATTTTGTGGTTAAAAGCGTGGTAAACAAAAGCGGCGATAAAGTGCGCATTATACAGGCTATTGATAAGCGTATTTCAATTGACGAGATTGCCAAAATGTTGAACATGAAGCGCGGCGACCTTATTAACGAGCTGGAAACTATTGTTAACTCGGGCACCAAGCTGAACATAGACTACTACCTGGAAAATATTATGGACGAGGAGTTGATTGGTTACATATACGATTATTTCCGTACCGCCGCTACCGATTCGCTGGACGATGCCTTCGAGGAATTTAAAGATGATGATGTTGAAATTGAAGACATCCACCTCGTGCGCATCAAATTCATGAGCGAACTCGCCAATTAAAACTTAAAGGTCTTTAAGGCTGTATAAACAGCTTGCGGGTATAGTTCATGCCCTCGCCGCGCAGGTTTACAATATAAACCCCTGCTGCCTGGTTATTCAGGCTTACAACATAATTATCCTGTGTTACCGGGCCGGTGCTTATTTCCTGCCCGGCCATGTTGTAAACCCGGTAAACTAAATGGCTGTTGTTACCGGTATAAAAATGAATATCGTTCCCTTCGGTAAGTATCTTTGCCCCACTGCCGTTTAACTGTGTAATACCGGTAGAGGGGTTTATAACCACCGTAATAGTATAAACCGAGGTACAGCCAAAACTATTGGTGCAGGTTAGGGTTACCGTGTAGGTGCCGGTCTCATAATACATAAAGGTAATATTGGCTACACCGGTAATAACCGATCCATCGCCAAAATCCCATGTAATATTGTCTGTATTGGTGGTAATAGCCGAAAAGTTTATATCCTCGCCTACGCCTGCTACCATTGTAGAAGCGCTTATCGAGTCAACAATTTTATTGCCGTTAAGCACTATGTTTATTGAGGTAACATATTGCTGGTAAACAAAATCAAGGCGGTAGCTGCCCTCGCTCAATCCCTGGTAGCTAAAATCGCCGGTGGCATTGTTGTAAGCATATAAAAAATGCCCGTCGGAGTTATACAGTTTTACCGAATTCCACCTTATCGAGCTATCCTCTTGCACATTTATAAAACCGTCATCATCGGTGCACCCTGCCGGTATGGTTTGTATGGTAGGCGGGTACGAAATATGCAGGTAAAAACGGTTCGAAATAATGCCCGAACTGTTTATTTGCACCGTGTAATTGCTCATCCGCAAATCCGTAAACACACCAAGTTCCCTGTCTTCTAATTGTACAATGGTGGTGCCATCAAAATTATATAACTGGTGCTGCGAAAAAGTATAGGTGCTTCCCCCGCCAATTTTTACTCCCAATGCCACGGTGGTGGTGGCGCTAAAATCGCCATAGCCGTTAGAGTAGCAGGCAACATTATCGCTACTGTACGAAAATATCTGTGGCACCTCTGCCGAGGTATCAAACGTAATTTGCTGATCCTCAGGCATGGCAAAAGCAGTGGCAATGTCTACATCAAAATATACCACCGTTTGTGTTTGAAGGCTGCTGTTAAGGTCCTGTATGTTTAATGTTATCTGTTTCCTGGCAGGGGTTGCATTGGCCACAACCGCTAACAAACATGAAAAGAATATTATGTTAATTAGCTTTTTCATTCTATGCTGACAAACTACAAAATATAGACCAAAAAACCATCACAAAACATTAAAAAACTGCAATTTTTTTAATGTAGACAATCAAACCACCCTAAAGGTTTGAATCTACCTGCGGTTTTAATGCTTTAAGGTAAAACCGGCATGTGCCGTTTACTGCTTATAATAATAACGAACAAATCGCCACTCATTTTGCACTCCTTTAATGCCAAATGAAAAATGGTGCTTTAAAATATTCCCGGTTCCCCCTTTTTGTCAAGCGCAAATTTACAGTTTTATACAAACTGTAGTTTAACATTTCTTAGCCTTGTGAAAGCTGTTTAATAAGATGTTCAAGGCTAAGGCCTTCTTTGGTTTCACGGCTTAGCGCGTTTCGAAGCCTGTAGGCGCCTGTAGCCTGCTCATCGCTACCTACCTCTACCATATATTGTATATTCTTGTCTTCCAGGTACTTAAAGTGCTTTTGCTTCTTCACATTCCCCAAAAATATTTCGGCGCTTATGCCTGCTTCGCGCACGGCCTGCACCTGTTTAAAGGTAAATTCCTCCATTTCCGGCCCACGGGGAACAAATAAAACCTTAACCCCTTTTGCAATCGCTTCGGGGAATAAATTTAACTCTTCCATAACATCGTAAATGCGCTCAATGCCAAACGAAATACCCACCCCGCTCATATTCTGCCCGCCAAAAATTTCGGTCAGGTTATCGTACCTGCCGCCACCGCAGAGCGAACCCATCGAAATGTTTTTTAAGGCATCATTGTTTTTATCAAGCACCACTTCCCATATAATTCCGGTATAATAGTTAAGCCCCCGTGCAAGGGTCAAATCAAATTCAACAGCAGGCGAACCAGCTTTTTGCAACACATAATTTACTTCCGCCAGGCCTTTGCCTCCCATCTCCGAATTTCCAAGCGCAACCGTTAAATCAGTAAGCGAATTCGATTCAAGCAACGAAGTAATTTTTTCTATTTGTTCCTCGCTCAACCCCAGTTTTACCAATTCACCTTTAACGCCACCAAAACCAATTTTGTCCAGCTTGTCAATGCACACGGTTAGCTCAGCAAACAAGGCCAGGCACCCCGCATATTCGGCAAGTGCTTCAAGCAGTTTGCGGCTGTTTATTCTTACTTTAACACCAAACCCAAACTTTGCAAACACTTCAGTGCAAATGCTGGTTAATTCAGCTTCGCAAATCATAGAAGTGCTACCAATTATATCTGCATCGCACTGGTAAAATTCCTGGTAGCGGCCTTTTTGCGGCCTGTCGGCACGCCACGCGGGGCCAATGTGAAACCGTTTGAAAGGAAAGGCCAGTTTATCCTGGTACATTACCACATATCGGGCCAGTGGTACGGTTAAATCGTACCGCAGGCCTTTTTCAGCGATATATGGTTGCAGGTCTTTTGCGTTAGGGTTTTGCAGCAGGGCGGGCGGTGCATCTTTCAGGTAATCGCCGCTATTCAAAATTTTAAACAACAATTTATCGCCTTCATCGCCGTACTTGCCGGTAAGGGTTTCCAGTTTTTCAATAGCCGGGGTTTCAATTTCTTCAAACCCGTATTTGCGGAAAACACTCTTTATAGTATCGAAAATATAATTGCGTTTAGCCACCTCGCGGGGTAAAAAATCGCGGGTGCCTTTGCTTAAACCGGGTTTTATCTTCTTCACATCTGCCATCGGGGTAAAAATACAAGGTTTTGGGAATCAAATACCGAAACCTTGAGGCCATTCCATGTTGGTAAAGCAAGCAGGATGCATTAATTTTGATTTATGCATATTGTGCTGGCGAGAATCAGGACACGGGTATGAGTACTTCGAAAAATAAAATAGTGAATAAGCGGGCAAAAGACCCTATCGACAGGCTTATTTTTGAAAAAGGCCTACGTATAATTCAGGTGGTACCTGTTAAAAAGCACGACAGCCTGGTGGTGATTTTAAATAATGGAAATACCATTAGTGTAAAACTTTCTTTTTTCCCCCGTTTGAAAAGGGCTTCTCAGCAACAATTAGAAAAGTGGGAACTAACCTCCAATGGTGTTGGGGTAGAATGGGCATTAATAGATGAAGACTTATCGCTAAAAGGCCTTATCCGACAACTTATACAGGAAAACACACTCCGGTATGTAGCCGGAGAATATAATCACGCAATAGCTGCATAAGCCAAATAGCGCAACAATTTTTATTTGTTATCATCATTGAGAGATAATAAAATCATCATTGATAATGAAAATCATGGCTATCAGCGTTCTATAAAAATTCACCTCCCCGCATACTTCTCAATTATCTTATCAGTAGCCTCATCCAGCATTTTGTAAACGTTTTCAAAACCGCGGTCGCCGCCGTAGTAGGGGTCAGGCACATCAATAGACTGTGGGGCATAAACCATGCTCATAATAAGCGCAATTTTGTGCAGTTGTTCTTCGCTTACCGCCATTTCGGTAACATCAGCCAGGTTGGCTTTGTCCATTACATAAATCAAATCAAACTCATCAAGGTCCTGCCGTATAATAGGCCGCGAGTGCTGGTAAGTAATATCAATGCCATGTTTTCGCATACAGGCAATAGCGCGCTTATCGGGTTGTTCTCCCTCATGGTAGCCACTCGTACCGGCAGAGTCAACCTCCCATTTAAGCCCCAGTTTTTCTACCTTATGCTGCAACAGCCCATGCGCCATCGGCGAACGGCAAATATTGCCCAAACAAACCATCAGTATTTTCATGTTTCTATTTCAACCGAACAATAAGTGGAAGTCCTTTGAATCCCAACAAAAGGTTTGAATAATAAACTTGTTTTAGCTTCCCCTTTAGGAGACGGGAGGGGTTTGTATTACCCCTGCGAGTGAAAAGCCACCCGGTTGCCCTCGCTGTCCGAAAAACAGGCCCAGTAGCCAATCTCCGGCGAAATCTGTGTTTTAGGCACCGTTATTTTTCCGCCTGCCGCTTCCACACGGGTTAAATAAGCATCCATATTGGGGTGGCAGTTCAGGTACACCAGTGAGCCTTTCGATGAAGGCTCGTACCCCGGCCCATGCACAATAGCCCCGCTTACCTTTCCTTCGTACGAAGGGAAGAAACCCATCTTCCAGTTGCCAAAATCCCCGTCTTTTATTTCCCACTCCATTACTGTTTCATAAAACTTTTTGGCACGGTCAAAATCCTCCACCGGTATTTCAAACCAGTTAATTGCGTTTTTCATGGTGTTTGTTTTGCGTGAATTTATAAAGTTTTATTTGCCGGGTTGCCGCATCACATTTTGCATTCATCTCAATACTATCCTTAAATTTCGGGCATGATTGATACCGGCACTATTGTAGCGCTTTCAACCCCGCAGGGCGTGGGGGCCCTTGCTGTTATCCGCTTATCGGGCGCCGGTGCTATTAATGTGGTAAACAGGGTTTTTAAGGGGAAGGACTTAACCATCCAGCCCTCTCACACCATTCATTATGGCTATATAACCGATGGCGAAAAAGTAGTGGATGAGGTAATGGTGGCCCTTTTCCGCGCACCCAAAAGTTTTACCACCGAAGATATGGCCGAGGTTTCGTGCCACGGTTCGCCATACATTGCCGAGCAAATTATAAGGCTGCTAATTCAACATGGCGCCCGTGCCGCACAACCCGGCGAGTTTACCCTGCGCGCTTTTATGCATGGGCGTATTGACCTTGCCCAGGCCGAAGCCGTAGCCGATTTAATTGCCTCTAATTCCGAGGCATCGCATCAACTGGCATTAAACCAAATGCGCGGCGGTTTTGCCACACAAATAAAAGGCCTGCGCCAAAGGCTGGTGAATTTCACCTCGCTGATAGAACTGGAACTCGATTTTAGCGAGGAGGATGTGGAGTTTGCCAACCGTAAACAACTTATAGCGCTTATTGATGAGGTGGAAAGTTTATTGCAGCCACTTATCGAATCGTTTAAACTGGGCAACGTAATAAAGCAGGGCGTTAACACAGTTATTGCCGGTAAGCCCAATGCGGGCAAATCATCCTTACTGAATACCCTGCTAAATGAAGAGCGGGCTATTGTGTCAGACATACCCGGCACCACCCGCGATACCATTGAGGAAGTAATAAATATTAAAGGGCTTCAGTTCCGTTTTATTGATACGGCAGGCATACGCAATACTACCGATGTAATTGAACAGGCAGGGGTTGACCGGGCTATTGAAAAGCTGAAACAATCGTCGGTTTATATTTACCTGTTTGATGTAAACACAACCATGCCCGAAGAATTGCTGCACGAGGTAAAAAATTTGGAACTAACCCATTTTAATGGGCTGATAGTAGGCAGCAAAATTGACGCCACCCCCCACTGGCAAAACACCGCCCCCTTTTACTGGATTTTAAAAAACAACCCCGCCACCAACAGCATTAACCTGCACGAACGCCTGTTGTTTATTTCGGCGGCAAAACATAAAAACATTGATTTGCTGCGCGAAAAACTTTACAGCCTGGCAGCGCACCACATATCTTTAAATACTGAATCAACCATTATCAGTAACATGCGCCATTTCGAGGCGTTGATAAAAGCGGCCGGTATTTTAAGCGAAGTAAAAACCGGCATTGAAACCGGCCTGAGCGGCGAACTGGTTTCACTGGAATTAAAACGCGCCCTGGAGTACCTCGGGCATATTTCGGGCGAGGTTACCAACGAAGAAATACTCGGCAATATATTCGGGAAGTTTTGTATAGGGAAATAGATTTTAGACATCAGACACAAGACACAAGAGAGGGGAAGTTGAGAATTAGGCGGTTCGGCGTAGCCGGTTGGTGAACGAACACCAACCGAGGGGTAATATTTACAGACCCTACCATGAGAAAGGGCGGTAAACAGAAACGCAACTACATTATTTATGTAAAAGCCTTTCATAATATCCTTGGGGCAATGCAAGGCCTCCGCTTGTTTGACCATTTCGGTTTTAACCTACCGGCAAAGCCGCGCATTGGCAAAAGGCAAACCATTTCTGAATACGAACTGCTAAAATTCGACCCTCAATTGTTTGACTGGGTAACTCCCGAAACGGGGGCGTTGCTTACTCTATACAAACCGGAGCCGGGACTATTGGCAATGCTGGAGGGGAATATGGATAGGGATTTGGAGTAGATAATTGTTAGCCTACTTGCATTATATTTGAAAGAATAAAAATCAAAACTAATGTATCTGCTTCAATGCTGTAATCAAATGCCGAAAGAAGAAAACACTACATGGATTGTTATTGCCGCAGCATTGTTAAGTGGTTTGGTTGTATGGCTAATAAATTTTGTATGGGAAGTATGTAAGGGCAAGAAAAGAAACAAAAATATACTTGACTATTTGGGATTTGAAATGCAGAATAACATTGAGTATGCAAAACATAATGTGGATTGCATAGAGAAATACGAGAATAAAACAGCAGAAGCCGTTAACTTTTTAGTATTTGAGAATAAAGCGGCGCGTGATTACATGGCCAACGAGGGCAAAAAGGAAAACTCTGAACTTATTAAGAATGTTGCTCACTTCATTGTAGTTGTAGAGCATGTTAACACTATATTGAGAGATTATGAAAGAGGGTTAAAGTCCCCGGAGATAAAGGATTATTGTATTGGCGAGGAAAAAGATTCGGTTGAAGGCAACGCCAAAAAAATACTCAACCAGCTAAAGGGGTAAAGACTTAGCTAACAAGGTTACTTTGTACCCCACTTGTACCTCAAAACCGCTAAAACCCTTGGTAGATATACGTTTCGATATGTTTATTAGATTTTGTATCGGGAAGTAAAAACAGCCGGGCTTTTTAAGGGCCCGGCTGCGCACTCTGATGGTATTTCCACCCGAAGCTGCTATATACTTACATGGTTACTACGCCTATATTAGTTGTTTGTCCGGCTGATACACTGATGTTGCTAAGCGTATGTGCGCTAAGTATAGGCAGGGTTGGTGTAATGGTTAACGAGTAGCTGCCACTGCCTACAGCCTGTAAGGTAAAGTGCCCGCTAAGGTCGGTCATGGTGCAAATACTGCTGCCGTTAGGGCCGCTTACACAAACCGAGGCTAACCCGGCAGGGCTTATACTGCCGGTAATATTACCCGTGCCACTGCCATTAATTACCACCGACCCACTACCGGTAGTACTGCCACCGGTGCTTCCGCCGCCGCCAACATTGATGCTTCCGCTGCCACTGCCCCCAACATTAATACTGCCGCTACCCGAGGCGCTGCCGCTGGCCATTAACGAGTCGCATATTAAGCGTAT
>DASZPC010000550.1:0-3544 GCA_035550455.1 Chitinophagales bacterium
GTTCGTGCTGCCACTTACCGGCGCCAATTATGCCGGCAGGGTTAACTATTACCACCGGTAAGCCTTCGGCATCGGTGCGCCAGGCTTCCAATTCGCCTAACCTTTTACTTTCAATATAAACCGGTTGCTTTTTCCCATCGCCCGAATTATGATTTTCGCTTATTACCCCGGCATTTACAGGGCGGCCCAGGGCCATGGTAGAACTTACATGCAAGGCTTTTTTTACCCCGCTAACCAAAGCCGCATTGTACAGGTTTGCCGAGCCTTCGGTATTTATTAAAACCGCCTTTCTGCGCTCCGACATCCGGGGGGCCACTATACCGGCACAATGGTATATTTTTTCTATACCCTGTAAAGCGCTTTCAACAGAAGGCAAATCAAGTAAATCACCAGCCACCCACTCAATGCGTTGGGCATATTCGCCTAATAAATCAAAATTGGAAGCAGGGCGCTTAAAAGCGCGGACTTTAAACCCTTGGTTAATCAGGTTTTTAGCCAGGTATGAACCCAAAAAGCCGGTTGCACCAGTAACAAATATCATAGCCGCTTTAAATGGTTAATCCTCCATCAACACTTATTACCGCAGCCGAAATAAAATCGGCTTCATGGCTGGCTAAAAAAGCATAGGCGTTGGCCACATCATCGGCAGTACCTAATTTTCTTAACGGCACTTTTTCTTTCATAGCATCAATAACCTTTTGTGGTATGGTGGCAATCATATCGGTGGCAATAAAGCCCGGGCATACCGCATTAACGGTAATATTGTATTTACCCAACTCGCGCGCCCAGGTTTTAGACATACCTATAACCCCGCTTTTAGCCGCCGCATAATTGGTTTGCCCGTAATTGCCGTATAAACCCACAATTGACGAGGTATTGATAATACGCCCGTAATTTCTTTCAACCATGCCCGCCGATATAGCTTTTGTGCAGTTAAACACACCGGTAAGGTTTACATCAATTACCTGTTGCCACTGCTCAATACTCATTTTTTGTAGCGATGCATCGCGTGTTATACCCGCGTTATTTATCAGTATATCAATTTTACCAAAGTGGGCAATTACAGCGGCAGTGGCTTTCTCAACTTCCGCATATTTAGCGGTATTTACTTTGTAAAAGCGGGCGGTAAAACCTTCATTCAAAATCAACAGTTCCAGTTCTTTGCCCTGGGCTTCGTTTACGTCCCATATAGCAACTGCCGCCCCTTCGCGGCAAAACTTGTGAACCGCTGCACGGCCAATACCGGCAGCACCGCCGGTAATAACGGCTACCTTGTTTTCAAAACGAATCATAACCCAAGATTAGGAAATTATTGGCTTGAAACCAGCTAATTAAAGACCCTTGAAAATGGGAATCAATTACCGGGATTACAATTATTCCATGTTGCTAAACACATGGCTTACATCATCGTCTTCCTCTAGCTTCTCAATTAGTTTTATCACCTCCTCGGCCTGCTCATCAGTCAGGCCTTGCTTATAAAAGTCAGGGACTTTATCATAGCTGGACTCTGTAACTTCAATATTTCTTTCTTCCAGCGCTTTTGCCAGTTTTCCAAAATCATAAAAATCACAATAGGCAACCACCGAATCGCCTTCCGATTGTAATTCTGTAAGCCCGGCATCAATCAACTCCAGTTCAAGGTCATCAAGGCTCAAAGCACCTTTATTGAATTTAAACACCGCCTTTTTCTTAAACATATACTCTACCGAGCCACTCGTGCTTAAAGAACCGCCCTGCTTATTAAATATATTGCGCACATTAGCTACTGTACGGGTAGGGTTATCGGTTTGGGTATCAACCACAATAGCCACCCCATGCGCCCCGTAACCTTCGTAAGTAACTTCTTCGTACGATTTTTCTTCCTTGCTCGATGCACGCTTTATAGCCGCTTCAACCCTGTCTTTGGGCATGTTGGCAGCCTTTGCATTGGTTATGGCTGCACGCAAACGGGCATTGGTTTCGGGGTTAGGCCCTGCTTCCTTTACCGATATGGCAATTTCCCTCCCAATACGGGTAAAGGCTTTAGCCATTGCCCCCCATCTTTTAAACTTTCTTTCTTTCCGGTATTCAAACGCGCGGCCCATAGTAAGGTGTTTTGTTCGTCAATATCTTAGTTGCGAAAATAAAAAAGGCTGTCAAAAGGCATAAATACATGGTATGGCCAACTATTCCTTCATCACCTTCCAGGTGCGATTATAGTATTCGCTTTGAACTTCAACAAAGTAAAAACCGCTGCTTAATGACGACAGGTCAACCGATGGAGAAGAATTTATTGGCAATTGCCCGGTAAACATTTGCCTGCCGTCAATGCTTATCACACGCACTGTTACGGCACTGACATTAACTTTAAATGGAAAGAATATTCTACCGTTGGTGGGGTTAGGGTACAGGTAGCCGGGGCCATCTTCGCTTATATCGTTCAGGCCGGTAATAACATAACTGAATTGGACCGTATCAAAATGTTCAGGAAAATCACAGGGATCCTGTAACATATAGCTTACCGTGGCATAAAAGGTTATAGTATAATTGCTGCTGCCGGTAAGGCGCCCCAGGTAAATAGAATCTGACAGCCTGCATATTTCAGCCCCCGAACTGGTTGCCAGGTAGCAAAACCTTACATTGATGGAATCGCCAACCACCTCAGCGCTGCTATCCACCAAAAAACACGGCAGGCCTTCCATCCAAAAACCATAAACACCCAGGTAATAATTGGCTCCATCGGGGGTAAATATCTTAATACTATCCAGGGTTTGGTCGCGGGTATTAGCTGTGGCCACAAAACCTGTTATCCCTAAAATAAAGATAAGGAAAGCCCTTTTCGCAGTATTAGTCATAATTTCCAGTGGGCGAAAATAAAATTTAGCGGGCCATTTCTATCTATTACCCGGTAAAAGCCTGTCAGGTTCATGTCATCTTATTACAGTAATTAACTGCTTTGAATGGCATTTAGTTTACCGGCACATTTTTATTATTCACCGACACCAACCGGTTGGCTGCTTCAAGATTGCCCTTGTGCTTTCAAAAACGGGGCTTTAGCGTGCCAGTACGTCATATCTTATCGGTGAAAAATCACTATCAAAAATCTGTAACATGTTTCATTCTAATTTTAAACCGTCGATTTAAACGGTGGTCTGAGTTACGCAGGCCCGCCAAACACACCCCAGAAAATATAGAGAAGAACAAAGGGAAGTAAAAGAACCCCTTCTGCTGTTGCAATTAATTGATAACTAATAAAAACGGAAGGGAAATAAAAATATTATAGTCGAGTACCGGAGCAGATTTTGGCGTCAAAAAAAGAGCGAAACAAGAACAGGTAAATAAATTGAAGAACAAGATAAATCCCCCATCTTTTGGAAAGGCTATTACCCGGTGCTTAATAGCCTCACTTTATATGCTTTTTACAACAGCCCTTTCAGCGCAGGCCAAAACCGATACACTTAATCTTGCCAAACACCTGCGCGAAACCAATCAATGGAAAGCAGCGGCAGCATTACTGGAAGTGTATTGCTACAGCCACCCCAAAGATGCCAACGCGCTTTGGCTT
>DASZPC010000551.1:0-1935 GCA_035550455.1 Chitinophagales bacterium
GTTACATAATCATTATTTACGAGGGATGTTGTGGAATAGGTATTTAAAGAACCGCTATATAACGGTGCACCTGTTCCGTTAAGATAAAATGCATAGTTAGCAAAGCCTGTTGTGGCGGTAAACTTTACATTAGATCCTGCACAAATAATATTATCATTTGCAGTACCTGAATTCTCGGTTGCAGTTAATGTACCGGCTGGGAGCGCAAATACAGTGATGATCTGGGGTCCGAAAGTAGCCGAACAACCACTGCCATTTGTTACATCAACGGTAACCACGGAACCATTGGTCAAGCTGGTTGAAGAAAATGTATTTGATGGACCATTCTGTAAGGATGATCCGTTCACTTTAAAATTATAATTACTAAAACCGGCGGTGGCTGTAAATTGTACATTGCTGCCGGCACAGATCTTATTATCATTCGGCGTACCAGAACTTTCCATGGCCGTTAATGTACCGAAAGGCACTGCGTACACCGTCATGGTTACACCGGCAGAGGTAGCAACACAGCTATTGGCATTGCTCACATCCACTGTTACAACATCGCCGTTTGCCAGGGATGTTGTGCTATAAATGGTCGAGCTGCCGCTTTGGAATGAAGTACCATTCACCTTAAAATTATAATTGGTTCCGCCGCCTGCAGTAAAGGTTACATTATCACCCGGGCAGATAGAAGTTTTGTCTGCACTAAGTGTTGGTATTGGGAGTGGATTAACTGTAATGGCTATTGGCCCGAAAGTGGCTCCGCAATTATAGCCGTTGGCTACGTCAACCGTTACTTTATCCTGGTCATTTAAAGTGGTCGTGTTATAGGCATTTGAAGTATTTGGCCCCTGCACTTTTACGCCATTAACATAAAAAGTATAGGCACCATATCCCGCAGGAGCGGTAAATGTAACCGCATCACCCGCGCAAATAATATTGTCGTTAATACTTGTTCCGGAATTTTCTGTTGCTGCAAAAGTGCCGGAAGGGATTGGGTTTACGGTAATGCTTAGCGAAGTTGCGGTTGAAGCTGCACAACCATTGCTGTTATTATAATTTACCGTTACTGTTTTAGTGCCTGAAGTCAACCATACCACTACTGCTGTATTGGTTGTGCTGTTACCTCCTGATACAATAGTATAATCAGTTCCGGATGTACCGCTAAATGTCCATACATAATTGGTTTGACCTGCATCCGTAGTATAGGTAACATTATCATTCTGGCAAACAGGGTCCTTCGAACTTGTGAGTGACGGCACAGGCAAAGCATTAACCGTAATATTGACGGTTGTCGTTGTACTGCTGCAACCGTTGGTGGCGGTGATCGTGTAATTTGTTGCGCCAGAAGTAACGGTTGGCGTACCACTAATCGTTCCGGTAGTTGAACTGATGCTCAAACCCGACGGTAAAGCAGGGCTTACAGAATAAGTGATTGTTCCGCCTCCGGTAATGGTATTTACAGTATTTGGAGTTATGGTATTATTTACACAATATTTTACAGGCGTTGTTGTATAACTCAAGCCAGACATACCCTGGATGATTGTTATACTTAATGTTGTTTGTTTGCTGCTGCAACCGTTACTTACCGTCACCACATAATTAGCTGTCGCTGTAACTGTCGTTGGTGTTCCGGTTATAACACCGGTTGAGGTATTTAAACTCAGACCCGCAGGTAATGCCGGGGTTACAGAATACGTTTTTGTGCCACCCGCATTTGTTGTAGGTGAGTTAGAAGCGATGGTATTACCTGTACAGTAAGTTGGATTTTGTATGGTATAACTTAAAGTAGTGGCAGCAGTTTGAACGGTGATATTTACAGTAGCTGTTGTGCTGCTGCAACCATTGGTAGCTGTAACTGTATAGTTTGTAGCTGCAGATGCAGTTGTTGGCGTACCACTGATCGTTCCGGTAGTTGAGCTGATGCTCAAACCTGCGGGCAATGCCGGGCTT
>DASZPC010000552.1:0-3697 GCA_035550455.1 Chitinophagales bacterium
AGTGTAGTTGCTGGGGCGCGGTGGTTTGGGTAAAATGTGCGCCCCCATCATCGCTGCGCCACATGCCACCGGTTACCTGCCCGGCTAGTATAATATTCTCGTTGGTTACATCAAGTGCCAGTGCACGGGTGCGGCCGCCAAGGTTGTAGGGGCCGCGGTTTTGCCATTGGGTATTACTGCGGGTGGCGCCGTTATGCCCCGGTAAATGCGCTGCAAACGCCAGTTCTTTTTTCCTGATGTTATACGGTATGGCGCCTAAAGCAGGGTCGTGCAGGCGCGCAAAATCATAGCCTCCTGCGCCATCGGGGTCATCGGGGCTTTCATACAGGTTCTCAATGGGTTCATGCGGTTCCCGTTCACAGGGGGCCTGGTTTTTCAACCAAATTGTAAAGCCAAATGCAGCAAGCATGGCAGCAACAGGTACACTATATTTCATTCGCCTTTCTTAGTTAAAAGGCAAAGATAATTATCTCAACTACTAAGTGCGGGTAACCCAATGTGCAGAATAAGCTAAACTTACTTCGTGGCTATAGTGGTAGCCGAGGTATTTATTTCAACCGTGGTAACAGCCGGGGTAATAACTGCGCAGGCACGTGGTTTTTTATCATCAGTCATAAGGCACACTACATCGTTTACCTGCACATAAAGGGTATTTTTGCTAAGCCCGCCCACTGTTTTCAGTTTGGGGTCGCGTATTTCCTCTTTTGGCCCTGCAAATATGGCTACCGGTTTTTCTGCACTGTTTTTCAGGGTTATAGTCATATCGGTATTGCTGGCCGGGGCTGTAGGGTTATTTACTACCGCTTTGGCGGGTGGATATGTTGGTGATAAGCTGGCTTCATCTTGTGAGTAAACTGTTGAAACTGAAAACATCCCCACCACTAATCCTAAATAAAGCTTTGATATTGTTTTCATTATGAATTATGTTTATCCACAAATTTACTATCGATTATCAACAGTATTATACACATGCGAACATCCTGAATTGCATGGCGTCTCCTTTTGTGGAATGGGTAGGCCATAAAATAAAGTGGAAATTAACAGGCAATAATTGGCTTAATACTGCTGCTGGTCGTCAACTGGAGGCGGCGTATAGTTTTGGGCTGGCCTGTGCTGGGCATGGCTGGGTTCCTTGCTTATTTTCCAGCCCAGGGTTAGCAGCAGGTTATGCTGTGTATAACTGCTGGCAACAGGGTCTAAAAGCAGGGGCAGGTTAAGGTTGCCGTCATTGGTATTAAAAGCATCTTTGGTAAATCCGTAAGTGTAGGAAAAATCGGCATAAAAATGTTTCAGCCTTACCCCAATCCCAGCCGATGCGCCCATCACAGAATTACTATACCCGCTATAGGCCTTACCGGTTTTAAAAGGGGTACTGCTGTACATAAAGCCGGCCCTTAGCCGTAGCGCTTTATAAGCGCCTTCAAAACCCGCCCGCAAGGTATGGCCATATCCGTAAGTGCTTTTTATAAAGGAATTATATACGCTGGAGTACGAGGTGTAATCTGTGCCAAAATTATACCGGCTGCTGCCCAGGTTTTGAAATTCATAGTCAAACGAAAAGAAAGCATGGTCCTTTATAAAAAAGCTGGCGCTTAAAGTGCCCCGCATGGGGGTGTGTAGTTTATAGCTCAATTCAGGGTATGCGCCCGAGGCACTCATTCCCTGTGGTATCGAATCAAAATAAGAAATTGCCTGCGCCGAATATTGTTCCCCTAAAAAATACCAAGAGGGTAATTGGTAGGCCGCCCCTATACGCATCCACTGAAAAGGCCTGTATATCAAGCCCACATTGCCCGTAAAACCAAAACCGCTTTCGGCCACCAAACTGTTTATCTGGTATTGCTCAAAACCGTTGGTTGAAGTGCCATTTACCGTTTCTACTATACCCGAGTTTACCGAGTAGTTGAGTATAGGTACGCTAAGCCCTAAACCAAAATATATCTTGTCCGAAATATTGCCGCCAAAGCCAAGGTCCACCTTGTCCAGTCCGCCGGTGGTAAGCACGCCACCGCTTTGGCTTACGGTATTGTTTACATTACTGTAAGCATAGTTGCCCGATGTGTTATAGCCCAGCAAATTTACCGTGCCTGCCAGCGCTATTTCAAGGTATTGGTTAGGGTCCGTGGGGGCAATTCCTAATCCGTTCGATACATCCGCATAAGCATTCATCATCGAGGTGGTGTTCGATGCATCAAACTGTAATTTGCGGTAAAAGAAATTAGTGCGTTCGTAATTAATAGCAAAACTAAACGCTTTTAAAGGGTGGCTGTCAAACGAAATCTTGCCATCGCCCTCGTCGGCAAATACTTTTGTCCAAACCGCTCCTGCCTGTCCAAAATAAAATTTAGTTGACTTTAAGTTAGTATGGTTGCCGTCATAAACCGCCTCGTTCTGGCCAATCTGTAGCCCCGGCGTTACTGAAAAATCTGACGACCGGTATAATCCCAATCCGGCAGGGTTAATGCCAATACACCCCAAATCTGCACCTACCGATCCAAAAGCGCCTTCCACTCCAGCCGTACGGGCTGTTCCCGTAGGCCCGCTGCGGGCATATAATATGGTCATGCCAGGGTAATCCTGTGCATGCAATGCTATGGTAAAGGCCGCAAAAGCCAGTATAAATAAATAGCGTGCTTTAAAAACAGGTAAAAGGCTTTTGTCATATATCCCTCCAAATCTTATCATAAACTGAATCTTCTTTTTCTATGATTTGCTTTAGCTGCTTCGGTTTAACCCGGTCAAATACCGGTTTGGAAAGTATTATAAAAAATGAAAAACGGAATCGAACCTGATTCCGTCTCCCTCTTATGTTTTAGTGCCTGCCACCACCACCGCTGCTGTGGAACCCACCGCCCGAACTATGAAACCCACCGCCACCGCCACCCGAGCTATGGAAACTTCCACCGCTCGAACCATGAAAGGTGCTGCCTCCGCTAAAACCCCTGCTGCTTCCGCCACTGTACCCCCCGCCGTTATAACGTGGCGCCGAATACGATGGGGCCTGGTAAGTCCTCGGCTGGTAATGTTGTCCGCCACTGTAATTATAACTGCCGCCTCTTGGCGCCTGTTGGTAGTTGTGGCTGGTTTGTGCATTGCCATAATGGTATTGCTGTGTTTGGGGCGCAACGCTTTTTTGTTGGCTGTTGTAATTGTTCCGGTTGTAAGTATTTCCGTAATTATGATAGTTGTTACTATTGGCAGAGCTTTGGTTCCAGCGGCTTGGGGCCATAGGTTTCCAGCCATCGTTCCCTTGCGCCTGTCCGTGGTATTGCGGGGCGGTATTGTTGCTTTTAGCCTGGCTGGTATTGGCGGGCACAAATGGCCTCGTAATTCCCTGTCTGGGTATTTCGCCATATCCGCTAACAGCTGTTGTGCTGTAATGGGGCCCAAAATAATAGCCGCTGTGCGCTGCATACCCATTCCTGAACCCTTGCGCATAGTACCCGTTGTGGTAGCCGTAACCGTAATATCCATGATGCCACCCATACCCGTAGCCATAGCAATGGTAGCCATGCCAGCCATTGCCATACCAGGCGTAAGGCGAATACCAGCCGTACGGGCTATACCAGGGGTTGTAATAACCGCACAAGCCCCAGCCTAAATTCCAGCCCCAGTAGGAACCATAATAATTTGGCCAGCCCCAACCTATGTCAAAACCTAAACCAAGTGCGTCCCATCCCCAGTAAAAAGCAGGGGT
>DASZPC010000553.1:0-2767 GCA_035550455.1 Chitinophagales bacterium
AAAAAGTATTTGAAGGCCGCGACCGCGTTACCGGCGAATTAAAATGGACCGGCACCCGTGTTGATTTGATATTCGGTTCGAATGCCGAGTTGCGTGCATTGGCTGAAGTTTACGGCAGTTCAGATGCTAATGCAAAATTCGTTCAGGATTTTGTAGCGGCATGGGCAAAGGTGATGAACCTTGACCGTTTTGACCTTGCATAAACTTCCTTTACACTAACTTAATGCTAACGGGGGGCTATTAAGCCCCCCGTTTTTTATGATTATCACTACGATAAATTGTATGAAGTGTTGCTGTTATCGCAATTGAATTGGAAAACCCTGAAGATAAATCAAAACCTACCGCTTTTGTGTAGTATATCTAATAACAGGATAATATACTTTAACGTTTTTCATTAACAGGGCGGTGTTAAGGTTTTGCAGTAACCATGCAGAGTCTTCATGGCCTTGTACCCTCCCTGAATTGAGCATGGTTGATGCCAGTAATGCTGCAGAATCACTAAAGCCATTATCGAGGTGGTAAGTGGTTTGGTAACAATAAATCCTTGGCGAAAAGGAATGGAGTTGTAAGGCTTTTTATGTATAAAAATAGGTGCTGTCTTTTTGCCGGGCGTTTTCCCAATAATATACCGCCAGGTTTTCATATCCTTTTCTTATGCCTTGTTCCTGATTAATGGCAGCACGCCATAAGGTAGCATCATTCTCCCATATTTTGGTTTGCTGATGGCCCAGGTAAAGGAGTAACAGCCCTGTAAACAGTAAAGGGACGTAAAATAGTTTGGGCCAATAATTGCGCAGGTAACCGGCTGCTGTCCCTAAAATAAAAGCGGGCCCTATTGCTGCAATGTATGTGTACCTGTCTGCCATTATAGCCACGCCCACCGGAATAAACTGAAGGAGTAGCACAATGTTGAATAAGAAAAACAAACTGCCAAATACCAATAGCTTATTGTGGCGCTGAAACCATAGTATGGCAACGGCCATAAGCGAAAAACAGGGGTATAAATACAACAGGTTATCGTCAACCCGGCCATATTTTTTATATGGGAAGGGGTAAATAGGCGAAAGGTTAAGCGGTAGTACGAACCTCCTTAAATAACCCCAAAAGGCGTACGAGGAATTATAAATACCGTGGGTAATGAATTCGCCGTTAATAGCTGTGTAATATATAGCATTTTGTTGTTGTTGCCCATATATGGCGATTAGGCCAAAAATTACAGCTATTGCTGAAAGTAATCCATACAACTTCCATTCAATACCCTTGCCAAGCAGGTAATTAAATAATAGCATGGCAGGCACGAGGCTAACGGCCTGCCCCTTTGAAAGTAAAGACAATACAAAAAGGAGGGTAACAACAATACCCCGCTTAAAAATATCAGCAATAGTTAAATAGGCATAAACGGCAAGCAGGAAAAAAAGCGTGTAGGTTAAATCTTTCCTTTCGGTAATCCACGCCACTGATTCCACATGCTGTGGATGAACGGCAAAAATAAAGGCAGTTATAAATGCAATCAAATAAACGTTACCAGGCTTTAACTTCAGTTTTGTGCAGGTAACTATAAAAATGAAGAAAACAAGTAAAGTGTTGATGCTGTGAAAAACCAGGTTGGTTGCATGGAACCCCGGCACAGTAACCCCAACCGGTTTGCCGGCAGTTCCCGGTATAAAAACTTCTTTAAAACCAAAAAGATGGTAGTCTAACCACCATGTTAACTGCGGTATGCCGCAATAGGTGCCTACTACAGGCACCGCAAACATTTGCTGTAATGTGCGGAATGAGAGTGGCGATTAAATTAGTTTATTGCTGGTAATATAAAATTGGTCGTCCCAGTTTATTAGGTGAAAATTGCATGAAAGTGTGGGGTAATAAACCAGTGCCACTACAGCAAGTAGTGAAAGGGACAATAACAAAATTGTTTTGTTGAGACGTATTTTGGCCACCATCTTAAGGCCATAAACTTACATAAAATCAGTTGTTGGACAGTACCGTTCGGGTAATTGTTGGCCACTTGCCACCGCGGACAAAGCCTGCACGGCTTACGAAAAGATTGTGGTCCCACCTGGGCTCGAACCAGGGACCCCCTGATTATGAGTCAGGTGCTCTAACCGGCTGAGCTATAGGACCGGGCATTTTACAATGCAGCGCGAAAATAATTATTCAAACGAATTTAAAAAACTTTAAGGCAGGGGGCTATACAAGTGCTGTTTTCTTTTCCTCGTGTTTGGTAAACTGGCTTAAATCAAGGCTATCTCTAACTTTGTTTTTCATCAGGGCCAGTTCTATAACCTGATCCATTGTTTTTACATAATGAAACTTAACGTTCTTAATATAGTCGGGGTTTACCAGGCCCACATCCTTGGCATTTTTCTCGCTCATTATAATTTCTTTAATACCCGCACGTTTTGCTGCCAGTATTTTCTCCTTTATGCCGCCAACAGGCATTACCTTGCCCCGCAGGGTAATTTCGCCGGTCATGGCAAGGAACGATTTTACCCTGCGCTGGGTAAATAATGAGGCCAAGGCTGTAAGTATGGTAATACCTGCGCTGGGGCCATCTTTAGGGGTGGCGCCTTCGGGGAAGTGGATATGTATGTTCACCTTGCCGAAAATTTCTGGGTTGATGTACAATTTCTCTGCATTGGCTTTCAAAAAGGTAACTGCTGTGGTTGCTGATTCCTTCATTACATCGCCCAGGTTGCCGGTAAGGGTTAATTGGCCGGAGCCTTTGCTTAATGTGGTTTCAATAAATAATATATCGCCGCCAACG
>DASZPC010000554.1:0-6800 GCA_035550455.1 Chitinophagales bacterium
TTACGCGCCTGTTTAAAGCCCAACGATTTTGAAGTTGAAACAAAAGCCGTTGCCTCGGTGCCCAGCCCGGTGATGAACCTGGCCGAAGCGACAAATAAATTTGCCACAGTTAATGCGCTAAAAGATTTTTTGGTAAAGGAACTGGCCTATATGAACACCCTGGAATTAAACACCGATGATTGGGACAGCATTAACCATCTTGCCAGAGCAAAATTTGAGACGTATGAATGGATATATGGCCGCAGCCCTAAAGCAACTATAAATAAGCCCGGGCTGGAAATACAAGTGGAGGATGGTACAATTACTGCTATAACCATCGACAAACTACCTGCCACTGAAGTGGAAATGCTGAGAGGCCTGCGGTATGAGTTTACAGAAATAAAAAAGGCGCTGGCACCATTGGCCAACGCCCAAAATATTTTGCAGCTTATTTTCTAAACCATTATTTCTTCTTTTTGCCGTGATGCTTGCTTTGCTCCTGCATTTCCAGGGCTTCCTGTAATGTTTCAGGGGCTTTTTTGCCTTTGTATTTAGGGTTGTCGTTCCATTCGTAAACGCGCTGCCCATCAATATACTTGGCTACAAAGGCATCTTTAATACCCAGCTTTTTTAAATCGGCAGCAAGGTCTTTGGCCATGTCTTCATCGGTAAAATAGCTTATTACATAACGGGTAAGGCCGTCAACATCCTCAAAGCCAATGTACCTTGATTTGTCGAAAAGCATTTTAAAATCAAGCCCCTTATACATACCCAGTTGTACCTTATAAATAGTACCGGTTGCCGGCGGGTTGCGCATTTCAGCTTCCTTGCTTTTTTCTTTCAGCTTCTCATTTTCTTCCTGCGTTGCTTTTAATTCGCTTTCGTTATTGCTAACTTTGGTCTCAAGGTCGGCAACCTGGGCTTGGGCATTTTTAAGGTCTTCCCTTAAGCGGCCTATTTGTGCATCGCTCGAATCGGCTGTTGCCTTGGTATTTTCCTTGCTCGCCTTGTAACTTTCAAGGTTTTTCATGTAGCCTTTCAGTTCAGACTTTAATTGTTTTTTCTCTTCCTTGCTCAGTTTTTGGGCAAAACAAGAACCCGCTGTTAAAGCAGTAATAACCAAAATGGTAAGTAATTTTTTCATTAGCATAACATTTAATAAAGGTGCAATAAAAACATTTTTACAGCGAAAATTAAAATGAATTTAATCATTCTGAGTGCTGTTTTATACACGCCACACGATTAAAATCATTCCCGCTATGGTTAATTCATACGCTTAAATGCTTAGTATTGTTCGCACGGTGTTTCAGTTACTTTAACATTGCACAAAGCGGTATTTGTATCTATTGATGAATAAAATTGAAGAATGCACCAGATTGAAAACAATTATTTAAAGATACGCGCCCGCGAAAGCGGGGCTGAATTGACCTCGTTATTTGATAAGAAGCATAATATTGAACATTTATGGCAGGCCGACCCCGGTTTTTGGGCATGGCACGCACCTGTTTTGTTCCCGGTGGTGGGGCGTTGTATGAATGATGAACTTGTTATTGATGGCCGAAAGTACCCGATGGTGAAACATGGCTTTGCCCGTAATGCTGTATTCAGTTTACTGGAACTTGGCAGCAGTAGAATGGTTTTTTCGCTAAAATGGAACGATGAGTTATTAAAGGTTTATCCTTACCGGTTTGAGTTTTTAATTGGTTACAGGCTTAATGATAACCGGTTAACCATAACTTACGAAGTGGTGAACCGCGATGATAAGAACGTATATTTCCAGGTGGGGGGGCATCCGGCATTTGCCGTTCCTTTTTTGAATAATGAAGATTACGGCGATTACTACCTTGAATTTGAAAGGAGCGAAGAAGCGAACAGGCACTATATAAATGAAGACGGATATTTTGATGGCCGTACGGCGGTGGCGGTAGCCAACTCAAACACAATAGGTTTGAAACCCAACATGTTCCGCGATGATGCGCTTATTTTTAAAAGCCTTCAATCGCGCAGGGTTACTATACGCAGCAAAAACCACCCGCATTATGTTTCGGTTGATTTTAACGGGTTCAATTATTTAGGCCTCTGGGCCAAAATGAACGCCCCCTATGTATGTATAGAACCATGGCTGGGCTGCGCCGATACGGCAGGTGCGCCTGTGGATATAAAGGAACGGGAAGGCATTGTGGCACTGCCCCCCGCAGGGGAATTTTCGGTTTCATATAACATTGAGGTAGGTTGAAAAATAATCGGCTTCATGTTCCAATAATTCGTGTTTGCGCAGTAAATTTGTTGATATATACCTAAGTGCTATGGACCTTTCTTATCAACCGTTGCAGGAAGACGAAGCCGCCACCCTTGAAGAGGTGGGTGTGCATCATAAACTTATAGTGCATAATGATGAAGTGAATACTTTTGATTGGGTGATTGAAACACTTATAGAGGTTTGTAAACACAGTTTTGAGCAGGCCGAACAATGTGCCTGTATTATCCATTATAAAGGCAAATACGCTGTTAAAACCGGTAATTTTGATAGTTTGAAACCTATGAAAGACGAGATTACCGACAGGGGCATTAACGCCACCATTGAATAAACTTTCAGAACCGGCTATTGCATGGGGCAATATTTTAATTCAGACCACGATATTTTCAGGCAGAGCGTGCGCGACTTTGTGCAGAAAGAAATAATTCCCAATGTTAACCAATGGGAAGAAGAGGAAATGATACCGCGCCAGGTTTTCAGCCGTATGGGCGAACTTGGTTTTTTAGGTATCAATTTCCCGGAATCTTTGGGGGGCACCAATAATGATTTTTGGTATTCGGTAGTTTATCTGGAAGAACTGGCCAAAGCCACTTTTGCCGGTCTTTCGGCCTGCGTTAGTGTGCATCAGTATATGGCTACCAACCATATTTTAAACGCCGGTAGCGGTTACCTGAAGGAAAAATATTTAAAGCCATCGGTTGAAGGCAAAATGGTGGGCAGCATTGCTATTAGCGAACCAGGTGCGGGCAGCGATGTGGCCAACCTGCGCACCACAGCCCGCCGCGAAGGCGATTATTACATTATAAATGGCAGCAAAACATTTATTACCAATGGCTACTATGGCAACTTTGTAAACGTAGCCTGTAAAACCGACCCGGCTGCCGGGCTGGCCGGTATCAGTTTAATAGTGGTTGATCAGGATACCCCCGGTTTTACCAAATCGAAGTTGAAAAAGATGGGCTGGAAATCATCTGATACCGCCGAGTTGTTTTTTGACAATGTAAAAGTACCGGTGGCTAACCTGGTGGGCAGCGAAGGCAAAGGCTTTTTTTATATTATGGAGAGCTTTCAGTTGGAGAGGCTGGTGGCGGCTATCATGGCTGTTTCGGGCAGCGAGCATAAAATTGAGGCTACTGTAAAATATATGCACGAGCGCAGTGCTTTTGGTAAACCCATAGCCAAGTACCAGGCCCTGCGGCATAAAATTTCGGAGTTGGCCACCGAGGTTGAAGTAACCAAACGCTTTGTTTATTATTGCTGTGATCTTTACAGTAAGGGCATATTTGCAGTGAAGGAATGTTCGATGGCAAAAATGAAAGCCACCGAGTTGGGCAAAACAGTAGCCGATGAATGTTTGCAGATTTTTGGCGGCTACGGCTACATGAGCGAATACCCTGTTGAAAGGGCCTACCGCGATGCACGGGTAGGCACTATTGTAGGCGGCACTACCGAAATTATGAAGGAGATAATTGCGAAAATGGTGGTAGATGGCGTTAACTACGAATCGGCATACAAGGGGGCAAAAGGCGAAAGTGCCAGTGAACCGGCGCCTGCTGCCAAAAACGGGAAAGAAACAAACCAAATTTCATCACCAAATAAAAACGGAAAAATGAGTGACACTCCTCAAACAGCAAGAGATATTATTTACTCTTTGCCTAATCGTTTAAAAGCCGATAAGGTTGACGACTCGGCCATGCACAGGTTTCATTTTGTACTTGATGGCCCTACCGGCGGAAACTTTACAGTAACGCTGAAAGAGAAAAATGTAGTGGTGCTTGATGGCCTTGTTGATGAGGCTACCTGCGAAATAAAAGCAAAAGCCAGCGATTATGAAGACCTTGAACTGGGCCGTGGCAATCCACAAATGATGTTTATGATGGGTAAAATAAAGGTTTCAAACCTTGGCGAAGTAATGAAGTTTGTAACCTACTTTAACCGCGTAAGCCAGGGATAGTATATCCTGAAATAAGGTAGAATTCGTTAGTCCTCACTCTGCTATAGGGTGGGGATTTTCGTTTAATGCCGTTACCTGTTGAAAATTAGTATCTGTTATGACCACGCTCATATAAACCGGTTAAAGGTCTTTTTTACCTTTGTGGCTTCAAATACACAGCGAAAGCATTCTTTTTGCATTTGTAACCCGGTATCCATCTTGTTGAAAACCCATAAAACCCGCTTTAATGGGCAGGCTTTTTATTGATTAACTTAAACCAGATAACTATGAAAAAAGTACGAGTTGCCTTAAATGGATATGGTGTAATTGGAAAACGTGTTGCCGATGCAGTTACCTGCCAGGACGATATGGAAATAGTGGGCATAAGTGATGTTTCGGCCGACTGGCGTATAAAAGCAGCCGTGGTTAAAAAATACCCGGTTTATGCTTCAACCCCCGAAGCTTTTGATGCTATGAAAAACGCGGGCATACCCGTGGCAGGTATGTTAGACGACCTGCTGAAAAATACCGATGTAATATGCGATGCCACCCCCAAAAAGCTGGGCGCACCCAACCTTGAAAAATATACCAAAGCAGGTGTTAAGTCAATCTTCCAGGGTGGGGAGAAACATTCGTTAACCGGCCACTCGTTTACGGCGCAGGCCAATTACGAAACCGCCATTGGGTTAAATACCACCCGGGTGGTTTCGTGCAATACCACCAGCATTGTGCGTATGCTGGGGGCCCTGCATAAAGCCGCGCTTTTGCACAGGGCGCACGGCGTGTTGGTAAGGCGTGCCACCGACCCGTTGGAGTCAGACACCTCAGGTATTGTAAATACCATTGTACCCGAGTTAAGTATCCCTTCGCACCAAACCCCCGATGCCCAAACAGTGGTTCCCGGCCTGGAAATTACCACTACTGCTCTAGTGGCCGCCGAAACCATAGGGCACTTTCATAGCTGGTATGTTCAACTTACCCGTAATGCCACTAAAGAGGAAGTGATAGGGGTTTTTGCCAACACGCCACGTGTTATTTTTTTAAAAGCCAGCGAAGGCTTGAAGGCGATGAATGAAACACTGGAACTGATGAGCGATTTGGGGAGGTCGCGCGGCGATATGTACGAAGTGGGGCTTTGGACAGAGAGCCTTGTGGTAAACGGCAATGAACTGATGTTTAACTACCAGGTATATAACCAGGCTATTGTGGTGCCCGAAACGGTTGATGCCGTAAGGGCATTAACCGGTATTGAAAAAAACGGTGCGGCCTCGGTAGCAAAAACAAATAAGGCGATGGGTATAATGCAGGGCAATATTTTTTAATTGAAACCACGACAGGTTTTATGGCAAAGCGAAAGAAAATAGAGAAGATAGGCGTTGTAACCTCGGGCGGCGATGTGCCCGGCCTTAATGCCGTAATACATGCCATAGTGGTGGCCGCGTATAAAAAAGATATTAAGGTTATAGGTATTAATAACGGCTACGATGGAATGATTGACAGCATTTACACCCCTCTGGAACTTGGTGCGGTAAGAAGCATAATGGATGAAGGCGGCACTATGTTGCGCACTTCGCGCTGTATGCGTTTTACTGAAAAAAAGTGGCGCCGGAAGGCATACGAAAACCTTACCCGGCACGAAATAGATGGCTTAATAATAATTGGTGGCAATGGTTCGCTTACCGGTGCTTCGGTTTTTGCTTCCGAATTTGATATGCCGGTTATTGGCATACCCAAAACCATTGATAACGATGTTTATGGGACTGACTTTGCTATTGGTTTCGATACCGCTATTAATACGATTGTAACATCAATTGATAAAATACGCGATACGGCCGATTCAACATCGCGGGTGTTTATTGTTGAAGTAATGGGCCGCAAGGCAGGTTTTTTGGGCCTGCATGGCGGCATAGCGGGCGGGGCTGAAGTAATTATTATACCGGAAATACCGACCGAGACTGAAAAAATGTTGTCCTACCTAGAACACCTGTGGCACAATGGCAACCATGCCATGATATTAGTGATAACTGAAAATGCCTTACCGGGCGGGGGCTTTGGGCTAAAGAAAATGCTTGATGACAGGTTTCCTTATTTCGATAGCAGGCTTACTATTTTAGGGCATATACAGCGGGGCGGCAACCCTACAGCGTTTGACCGTACGCTGGCATCGCTGTTAGGTTATAATGGTTTTAAAGCTTTACTGAAAGGCAAAAGCGGGGTTATGGTTGGCCAGATAAACGGCAAAGTTTTGTTTACCGATTTACCGATGGTTGCCCTCAAAAACCATGCTATTGACCCCCAGGTGCTGGAAATTGCCACTAACCTCAGTTTTGTATAGGCCGGAGGAATAATTTGTCGGTAACAGAGAATATCTGTTTGTTTGCCTTAATGAACCGAGTAGAAATATACACCGGTGGCTCCTCGCGCGGAAACCCCGGCCCCGGTGGCTATGGCGTAATTTTAAAATACGGCGCCCATGAAAAAGAACTATCGCAGGGGTTTAGAAAAACAACGAACAACCGCATGGAACTGCTGGCGGTAATTGTGGCGCTGGAAACACTTACGCGGCCCGGCCTGAATGTGGACTTATATACCGATTCGAAATACGTAGTGGACGCCATAAACCAGAAATGG
>DASZPC010000555.1:0-2486 GCA_035550455.1 Chitinophagales bacterium
TGGGCCCCTATTGAACCCGGTATTAGTATTTATGCAGGGTACCGCCCGCCGGTGCATTACTGGAATTTTGTGCCTTATGCCGATATTTGCTATACCAATGTTTACAATTACCGGGTTACGAATATAACGGTAGTGCATAACCAGATAAACGTTTACAACAATACCAATAGCTATAACAATGTGCATTACTATACCGGCCCGCCGCACGATGAGGTGGTAAGGAGCAGCGGGCACGAGGTGCGCACGGTAACTATCAGCCAATCGGCGAAGCCGGTGCAATATGCCGGTAATGCCACACAGGTAAATGTTTACCGCCCGGATATAAAAACCAGTACTGTTGCACATACCCAACCACATAAGGTTACGGCTATTGAGAATGTAAAGCCTGTGCAACAGCATACTGTGCAGCCGGTACAACAACAGCCACAACCGCAACCGCAAATACATAACGAGCCTGTACAGCGCCCTAATGAACAGCCAGTGCAAAGACAGCCTGTCCCTGTACAACAGCAGCCTCAAACGCAGCCACAGATGCATAACGAGCCAGTGCAAAGACAACCTGCCCCTGTACAACAGCAGCCGCAAACACAACCTGAACACCGCAACGAGCCTGTACAAAGGCAACCTGCGCCGGTGCAACCGCAACCACAGCCCGAGTACCGTAATGAGCCTGTGCAAAGGCAACCTGCGCCCGTACAACAACAGCCACAAATACATAATGCCCCTGCGCCAAGGCCGCAACCACAAAGCCAGCCCAGGCCACGGCAACAACCGCAACCGCAACCTGTACAGCGCCAAACTACGCCCAGGCCCAGCAATCAGCAGGCACGGCCCCAGCAAAAAAGTGCGCCAGTAAACCAGCCGCCCCATAAAAGGTGAAAGAAGAGGGGGAAGCGATGAGCGACGACTGACGGCAGACGGCAGAAAATATAGCTTGCGAAAGCGAAAGGGAGAAGGCGAAGAATGTCAGGCTCGCTGATAACCGGCCGCTTGAACGCCGTATTTTAAAAACTATTGCCCTGGGTGCGGTAAAAAATGCCTCAATAAACCCTGTAAGCCCACGTTAAATAATTGAGGGATTACATTAATAATTAAAACAGGGTGTTATGGAAGATTTACTGTATGTGCTGGCAGTGCTATTGATAATAGCATGGGCCATTGGGTTCCTGGTTTATAGCGCAGGTTCTGTTATTCATATATTACTGGTACTGGCTGTAATAGCTATTTTGTTAAGGCTTATAAGGGGCAAAAGGCCGGTTTAATACCTATACTTTTTCAACCAGGGCTTTGAAATCATCAAAGCTAACAGGGGTATCGGTTAGTTTAACCTTGCTTTTGATATAGCCCAGCACTTTGTCTTCAAGCACTTGGTCGTGGGTTTGCGAAACCAGCTTTTTATCGGCCAGTTGCTTTTGGACAAATTGCTCTACCCACTCCTCGCCAATGCCTTTAAGGCCATAGCCATATAGTTGCTGTATTACGTTTACACGTACCCTATCGGTTACTTCTTCGTTGGTAACTTCAATGTTCTGTTCTTTTACAATTTTGCGTTGTATAAGCGACCAGCGCAATGATTTTGCAAACTGTGGGTATTCTTTTTCAATTTCTTCGGCGGTAAGTGGTTTTTCGCTGGTTGCGTTAATCCACCTTTTCAAAAAATCATCGGGCAGGGGAAAATCAACCTGTTCCATAATACCCTTGTAAAGTTCGTTTACCAGATAGCTATCGGTTTGGCCATCGAAGTACGATTCCAGGTCGGCTTTAATGTTATTACGCATTTCTTCCTCGGTTTTGGCGCCTTCCGGGCCATACACCTTGGTAAAGAACTCCTCATTAATTTCAGCCGGTACCGAACGGGTAATATTGTTGAGCGTTAACCTGAATTTATCGCCTACTTCGGGCAGTTTTTCAAGGTCGTTCATGTTCAGCACGTTTTTGGCAATGCCTTCGCGGTCGCGGTCCATCAGGTCAAAAACGTTGTATTCAAAGCTTTCCTGCTTTTTCAGGGCCAGCACTTTCTTTTGTGCATCTTCTTTTAGCAGGTCTACATTCAGGGTTGATACGGTGCTAACGCCGCCTTCTTTAAGGTTGCCATCAGCGCCAAGTTCTTCAATAGTAAAGGTAAGCACGTCATTATCGCCCACGGTTTCAGGGTATTCGTAGGTTGAAAAGCGCTTGCGTATGCGCATCACCTCCTCGTCAATCATTTTATCATCTACCGTAATCTTGTATTTGATAAAAGGGGCGCCGTTTTCGATATACCCGAGGTCAATTTCGGGGGCATGGCCTACTTCGTAGCTAAAATCAATATCCTTCAGGGTATTAATGTCCATATCCAGGCGCTGGTCATCAGCGGGTATGGGCGAGGCGATGATATCAATTTTGTTATCGTTCAGGTATTTGTAAACCTCATCGTTCAGCAGTTTGTTCAGCTCGTCGGCCAACACGCTGTTGCCATACATTTTCTTTACCATGTCAACAGGTAC
>DASZPC010000556.1:0-11272 GCA_035550455.1 Chitinophagales bacterium
CCAAACAGCTTGCAGGTAACCGTGGTTCATGGTTTCGCGCAGGAAATAATAACCTGCGCCAAAAACCAAAAAGAATATAAGGCCGGCATAAAAAGCCTTATTTTTTAAAAAGGGTAAAACACGTTTATGGGCCAAAGTATAAATAAACAACCCCGGCATTAGCATCATACAGGCAATGCCTTTGGTTAACACGGCCAGCGTAAGGAATATAAAGAACAGGAATAGGTGGGCCGACTGTTTTCTTTTTTCAATGGCCTGTACAGCCAAGAATAAATTCATGGCCATAAGCGCCGAGAATGAAACCAGCAAAGAGTCGTATTCGCCGGTACGCGTTACATGGTTGCGTATATACCCGTTGCAGGTAACCAAAATAACCACTGTTAAAAACCCAAATACGCTGTTACCGGTGTATTTGCGCAAAACAAAAAACAGGTAGATACATAAAAAAAGCGCAGCCAATGCAGATGGCAGGCGCAAAGCTAGTTCGCCAAAACCCAATAACCGGCTAAAAAGCACAATACACCATATCATTACCGGGGGTTTGCAATTCCATATATCTGGTTGGCCATAAAAATGGGTAACTATGTAATTGTGGTCTGCCATCATATTAATGGCGTTTATTCCAAGGATAGATTCGTCCCACATCCTGAATGGCATATAATCTAAATGGAGGAAAAGCGGGAAATATACAAGCAGTAAAAGTATTGCGAAAAGAACAAGCACCCTGCGCTGGTATAGAAATTCTGCCACCTTAGTTTTATTTAACCGGCAATATAAACGAAAAATGTAAAATATATTGTTGCCCGTTACTTACTCAACCAAATGCGGTATGTTAACTATTATTTTGTCGTAATCGCCAAGCTTGGTTAAGTCCATTACCAGCTTACCTTTTTCATTTACAAAAAACGGCCGTCTGAATTTAGCGCCATAAATAAACTGATTGGCTGTGTACGATTGGCGGCTGTAAATAGTTTGCGAAAAAGTTTCTTCAAACCCCTTTAACAGTACAAAAACCTCCACATCGGCACGCTGTATTTCTTCCATCGTTTTGCCAAACAAGGCACTTTCATCGTCAATAGGGTGGTTAATGGTCCAGCTGGTGGGGAACATGCTTATTTTATCAACCTCTAATTTAGCCTGCTGAAATTTACGCAAAGGCTTACCGTCTTCGCCCTCTTCCAGCCAGCTAATATTAACCCTTGCCTCCATTTCAATTAAAGGCGATTGCAGTTGGTTGGCAATAATAAACTGTAGGGCAGTTATATCTTTAAAAGGGGAAATAACTATGTTTTTACTGTATTTAATGCGGTGGGTTGGTTTTGAAAAACGGCCGTATAAAGTGCCCGTGGCAAGCGCAAAGGTCATTAAACCTAAAAATGCTTCAATGGTAGCCACAAAATTGCTGGTTAGGCCTACCGGGTGCAACTCGCCATAACCAACTGTGGTAAAACTTTGTACCGAAAAAAAGAAACAGTACAAAAAGCGGCTTACACTATCCATTCCGTCCAGGTTATTAAGACTGTGTATGCCAAGCGAATAATAAATAGAGGCAAAAATAAGGTTCATCACCCCATAAAAACCAAAAGCAACCAGCCAAAAGCGGGTCCAGTTGGTAGTTATAAGCCAATGGTACAACGTAAAATTGCCGAACATACTGCCGGTAATCCGTTCAAGGTTATAGCTGCCATCGGCATTAATAGAGCGTTGGCGGCCTTTTTGCCCACCGTAATCAAGCCCTATATCTTCACCCGGCCTCATGCGGTTTAAAATCCGCCGTCGTATTCTGTTCATGGTTTTTTCTGTTGAAAAACAAAGTAAATCTAAGTTAGTTGTTTGAATATTTTTGCGCTCCCAGCTACTACTAAGCAGGAAGTATGAAAACGGAATATACTATTGAGGAGATTTTGAAAGCTACAGGCGGTAACCTGTTGTTTAAAGCTGCCGGGGCGTACCCTGTACAGGAACTGTTGCTCGATTCGCGGAAGGTTATCCATCCTACCACCTCTATTTTCTTTGCATTATCCGGCTTGAAGCTGGATGGGCACCATTATATTGATGAGCTGTACCGCAAGGGGGTAAGGAATTTTGTTGTTTCTAACCCCAACGATATTACCGCCGGTAAGTACCCCGATAGTAATTTTATACAGGTAAAAGATACCCGGCTGGCGCTGCAAAAGCTGGCGGCGCGGCACCGCAGTAGGTTTTCGCTGCCGGTTATTGCTATTACGGGCAGCAATGGCAAAACCATTGTAAAGGAATGGCTTTATCAATTATTGCACGAGGATTATAATATTGTGCGCAGCCCCAAAAGCTACAACTCGCAAACCGGGGTCCCGCTGTCGCTGTGGCAAATTAATGAAACGCACGACCTGGGCATTTTTGAGGCGGGAATTTCGGAACCCGGCGAAATGGAACGGCTGGAGAAAATAATAAAGCCAAACATTGGTGTTTTTACCAACGTGGGTGAGGCGCACAGCGAGGGCTTTTTAAGTACCCGGCATAAAACCAAAGAGAAACTGAACCTTTTTGTAAATGCCGATATATTGATTTACTGCAAAGATTATTTCGACATAAACCAAAGCGTTGCCGAGATAAATGCGCTTTCGAAGGGTACCGATGAAACGGAGAGCAAGATAAAAACCCTTACCTGGAGCATGAGCAGCGAGGCCGATGTGCAGGTAACCAGTGTAATGCAGAACGAGAACCGCTCGTATATTACCTGCTTTTACAAAAACAAAGACATTGATTTCGAAATACCTTTTGTAGATAAGGCCTCGGTGGAAAATGCCATTCACTGCGCCTGTGTAATGCTATATCTTAAAAGAGATGCAGCCATTATTAAGGAACGCATGAAACACCTTTCGGGCATTAAAATGCGCCTGGAGATGAAGGATGCGGTGAACAACTGTTCGCTGATTAACGATAGCTATAACTCCGATACCGGTTCATTAAAAATTGCCATTGATTTTTTGGTGCAGCAAAACCAGCACCCTAAAAAAACAGTTATTTTATCAGACATACTCCAAACCGGCCGCGGCGAGTTTGACCTGTACAGCGAAGTGGCGGCCCTGTTGAAAGAAAATAAAATTGACCGGTTTATTGGCATTGGCCCGGGTTTGGTACGTTCGAAAAAGATATTTGAAAAAAATGAGGAATTGAAAGTGGAGTGCTATGAAACAACAGAGGAGTATATTAAGCATTTCGACCCGGTGCTGTTTCAGAACGAAGTGATATTGCTAAAAGGCGCCCGCAAGTACCGCTTTGAAATAATAGGCAAGTTTCTGGAGAAGAAAGCGCATGAAACAGTGCTTGAAATTAACCTGAATGCTATTAGCCATAATTTAAAAGTGTACCAATCGCTGTTGAGACCCGAAACCAAAATAATGGTGATGGTAAAGGCCTTTAGTTATGGGGCGGGCAGCTTTGAAATTGCCAACGTATTGCAGTTCAGTCGCGCCGACTACCTGGCCGTGGCCTATGCCGATGAAGGTGTTGAGCTGCGCAAAAACGGCATTACCTTGCCTATTATGGTAATGAACCCCGAGGTGCGCAGCTTTGAGGCAATGATACAGTATGGGCTGGAACCGGAAATATACAGCCTGGCTATGTTTGATAGGTTTGCCGAGGTACTTACCATATTGCGCAATGGCAGTGCCGATAAATATAAGATTCATATTGAGCTGGAAACGGGCATGAACCGCCTTGGTTTTGTAGCCGAAGAAATTCCTTTATTGATTGAAAAACTGAAACTTACCCCACAGGTACAGGTAGCATCGGTGTTTTCGCATTTGGCGGCAAGCGAGGATAAAGAGTATGATGTTTTTACCAAAGAGCAGATAAAAACTTTTGATATTATGAGTAGCCAGATATGTGCAGAATTTGAACATAAAATACTGCGGCATATATTAAACAGCAATGGCATTACACGCCACACCAAAGCGCAATTTGATATGGTAAGGCTGGGCATTGGTTTATATGGCCTCGACTCATCAGAGAAAGTACAAAACAAACTGATGAATGTTTCTGCCCTTAAAACTACTATTTCGCAAATTAAAGAAGTGAAGGCGGGCAATACGGTGGGTTATGGCCGGGTGGGCAAAGTGCAGAAAGATAAAGTAATTGCTACGGTTGGGCTGGGCTATGCCGATGGATTGAGTAGAAAACTATCGAACGGGAAAGGCAAAATGCTGGTAAATGGAAAGCTGGCCCCTATAATAGGTAATGTTTGCATGGATATGGCCATGCTGGATATTACCGGCATTGATGCACGCGAAGGAGACGAGGTAACCGTTTTTGGCATAAGCCCCCGCATTGAAGATTTGGCTGAAGCAGCAGGCACTATCCCCTACGAAATACTTACAGGCATATCGGGCCGGGTTAAGCGCATTTACTTTCAGGAATAAATTTTAATCACGTTTTTACCTCCATCAGGTAGCCGCTTTTGTGCAGGTTAATAATGCTGACGCGCTCATCGTGTTGCAGGTATTTGCGCAGTTTGGCAAGGTACACATCCATGCTGCGGCCGGTAAAATAGTTTACCTCTTTCCATATACTGCGCAGTATGTCTTCGCGCTTTACCAGTTGGTTCATATTACAGCAAAGCAGGTGTAGCAGTTCGGCTTCCTTTGGCGAAAGCACCTGTTTTTCGCCGTTAAGCGTTAACATGCGCGAAGTAAAATTGAAATGGTATTCGCCCAGTTGAAACTCAACCGGTTGGTTGCCTTCGCGTGGTGCCTCGCCGGTGCGTTTTAAAATCGCTTTTATTTTGTGCATTAAAATATCGGCATCCACCGGCTTAATAATGTAATCATCAGCACCGGCTTCGTAACCGTTCAGCATGTCGGTTTTCTGTGTTTTGCTGGTAAGAAAAAAAATAGGTACAGTTTTGTTTTCTTTCCTTATTTGTTCAGCCAGTTCAATGCCATCGCGCTTGGGCATCATAATATCAAGCACACACAGGTCGAAATGATGATTGCGGAACGCATTCCATCCGTCAACACCATCCTTCATGTGCATTACTTCAAATGCGTTTAGCGAAAGATAATCCTTCAGTATCTTCCCGAAACTGATATCATCTTCCACTAAAAGGATACGGGGTTTACGTTCCTGCATAGGCTATGCTGTAGGTAATTCAATATAAAAACGGCTGCCTGCGCCGGGCTCGCTTTCCACCCATAGTTTGCCATTCAGGTTTTCCACCACATCCTTAACAAAGCTAAGCCCCAGGCCAAAACCTTTTACATCGTGCCGGTTGCCGGTATGCGCCCTGAAAAATTTTTCAAAAATCATTTTCTGGTCGGCTTTACTAATGCCTACGCCTTTATCTTCCACGCACAACACAACCCTGCCCGTTTTGCCCGATACGGATATGTTTATTTCAGGCGCCCCGTCGGAATATTTAACGGCGTTATCCAGCAGGTTGCAAATAGCGCTGCGCAAAAGTTCGCGGTTAGCGCTAACCTGTGCATCGGTGCTTATGGTTGTTTTAATAATTCCATTTTGTTGCAACACCACGGGTTCAAAAACGCGCACTTCTTCTTCCACCAGTTGTTTCAGGCTCAATATTTCGCGGCGACGGGCTTTGCCATTCTTTTCCAGCAAAGCGGCTTCCAGTATCCGGTCAACATGGCCCGAAAGTTTGCGCACTTCATTTTTTATCATGCCCGAATATTCGCTCACCAGGTTGCTGTTGCTGTTAACCGATTGCAGCCCCAGGGTATCGGCGGTTAATGAAATAGTAGCCAGTGGCGTTTTCAATTCGTGGGTCATGTTATTGATGAAATCGCTGGTGATATCAGATAACTTTTTCTGCCTGAAAATTACATGCAGCGAGTAAGCAAAGGCTGAAACAATAGCCAGCGTAAAAAACAGGGAAAGTGAAAGCATACCTGCAAGCGAAGCAAAAATGTATTTAAAATGGTCGGGGAAACGCAGCAGTAAAAGCGATTTTGCCTCTACAAAGCTGCCCGCCAGCAAAGGTGTTTTATACTTAAAGTCTTTAAAGGGGTGCAACGATGCGTTACGGTTTACCATCAGGCTGTCGCCATCAATACAATAAGTGGCAAAATCAAAATTGAGTGGCAGGTTGTTGCGCACAAATTCCTTTGAAAGGGCGCTGCGTATCTGTTCAGAGTCAATAACATCGTTTATTTTATCAGCGCTCAGGGTGCTGATGGCATAGTCGTTAGCGGCGCACTGTACCGCAGTAATTAACTGGCTGGCGCGGGCTTTAACGGCGGGTAAAGCGGGCGGGGCTGGTGGGGCTGGTGGTTCGGGTATATCGGCAGATGGTTCAGGGTAGGTAATGGCTACTGTTTTTTCAACCAACATTTTACCGTTCCGCTCCTCGTTTAAATTAACCACAGAAACAATACTGTGTTTACCATTTTTTGAAAGGTGGATTTCAACTTTACGCGGCCGCGTGCGCGATATAACCGGCATATCGGCATCATTGTTGGCAGGGCTTTCGTCCTGTATATCCAGTTCGCTCCGGGTCGAATCGGAAACCATGCCATCACCGCCCTGCACTACTGCTTTATTATCGCCCACCGATTGCATAAAGCGGTAAAAGCCGGGGTCCTGCTTTAAAATTTCGTTCAGTACATTTGAATCGCCGCTTAAATGATGGGTAATATAATGGATGCCATAGCGGTTCTCCAGGTTTTTACCGGCGCTGGCAAGGGCATCGTTCACGCTGCGGTCAAATTCTTCTTCCTTTAAATCGAAAGCATTTTTTATCCAGAGGAACTGAATTACTACAATGCCCAGCAAGGCCACACTCATCAGGCCTATTAAGATACGTATGCTTGGTTTCGATTTCACTTTTCAAAAATAAGGCATTCCCCACCTGTACCTGCATTTTAACTTTTCATTAACCCCCTTTAACGGGGCATTAACCCAAACAGTGGTATTTGCGTGCAAACTTTGTTGGGCAAAACCAACTTGTATGAAAAGCAATACCCTTTACCCAAAAATAATGTTGTTGGCTATACTTATTGCAGCTATACAGCTACTACCCGCACAAGATACCGCACAGGCACAAAAGAAATACCGGTTGTGTATAGTGAAGGTTGAAAACGGCAACAAGGAAGTAATTGACCGTAATTTTTCGAGCAAGGAAGAATTAGATGCGTATGTGAAGGATAACAAATTAGAAGCCCCGGAAGAAGGCGATTTGCCGGTACCACCTGTGCCGCCCGCTCCGCCCGCACCCCCTGCGAAGCCCGGAAAGAAGGGCAAAGCCATGCAGCATGAAAAGAAAATAATTATTATAGAAAAAGAGGAGGGGAGCATGGACGGCCAGCCCGATTTAATGGTTGACCTTTCAAGCCTGGGCGATGAAGACCGGGCCAAGGCGCTCCAGGAACTAATGGATATGGTGAAGGGGAATGTAGAAGTGGTACACCTTCAAAAAAAGAAGGCAGTTGTTAATACCATCCCGCCGGCCGGAAACAGCCAACCACCTGCCGATGTTGACGGCAGCACAGCCGATGTTAGCGGTGTAAATGTTTATCCCAACCCGGGCAACGGGCAATTTCATTTGGTTTTTAGCGTTGCTAAACCTTTAAATGTACAGGTGCGTATAACCAATATGCAGGGCAAAGAGGTTTATGCCGAAGCACTGAATAATTATAGTGGCCAGTATAACAAAGAAATAAACGCTCCCGGCTTGGCTAGTGGCAATTACCTGTTAAGTATTGAAGCCGGGGGCCAAAAAATAGTCCGCCAATGGCGGATGATGCAGTAGGTTACGGAATAGGTTATCGCAATTACTCTTTTTCTCACCTTACTGCGCGGTCCCGGTTTATAATCGGGACTGCTTTTTTACTAAATCAGGAACCGTCCGTCCTGGTAAATTTTTACCCCGTCGGCAATAATTTCGCCCCCGTTTTTCATATCTGTAATCATATCCCAATGCACGGTGCTTTCGTTCTTGCCACCGCATTGCTTATAACTTTGGCCAACTGCCATGTGTATGCTGCCGCCAATTTTTTCATCGAACAATATATTGCGCGTGGTGCGCTGTATGTTGTAATTAGTACCAATGGCTACCTCGCCCCAGCGGCGTGCGCCTTCAATGGCAAAAACTTTATCGAGTATTTCTTTGCCTTTTTCGGCATCCCATTTTACCACCTCGCCGTTTTTTACTTCCAGTGTTATGCCTACTACATCTTTGCCCATGTAAATAGTTGGATAGCTGAAATACACCGTACCATTTACGCTATCCTCCACCGGTGCGCTGAACACCTCGCCGCTGGGCATATTGGCGCGGCCATCGCTGTTAATCCAGGTGCGGCCTTTTACCGAAAAGGTAATATCAATATTGGGTCCTTTGTAATGTACCTTGTCAACTTTATTCAAATAGTCAACATATACCTGCTGCGTGCGGCGCACTTCCAGCCATTGTGCCACGGGGTCGTCCTCCAGCAGGTAGCACGATTTGTAAACAAATTGCCGGTATTCTTCCAGGCTTAATTCTGCATCTTCGGCACCGGCCTGCGTGGGGTATTGGCACAGGCAGCGCCTCATGCTTCCGTTGCCAATCCGCTCAAAATAAATGCGGTTTATTTCCTGCTGCGCTTTTTGCTGTATACGGAAACTTTCTTCATTTACCGGCGCTTTTTCGTCATCGCCTTTTTCAAATGGCGCACGTAAATTCAGGTAACAATCAAAGGTTTCCATAATAAGTTTTTTGGTGGGGTTTATCCACGCCAGTTGTTCGGGCCCGGCGTATTCAAGGGCCAGTTCGTTTATTCCCTGTAGCTCAATATTCAAAACCGGTATGCCACCGGCTATATAAGTTTCTTTTACAATTTCGCGTAAAAGGGGTTCGGCCAGGTAGGTGCTGCTAACATAAACTTTGTCGCCTTTTTTAACTGCCAGGCAATAATTTACCAGTAAGCGCGCGTATTTGGCATCAATATTTTCTTCCCGAAAGGTAGTTGGCATAGAGTTATTTCTTTAGCGGTGAAAATAGTAAAGTCGGCATTTTTGCCATCCCACAAAAACAAATGTTATGAAACAGTATGAAACGTTAAGGGCTGAATCTGCCCGTTCGCGCCGGATGCGTATGGGGTTTAACTTTTGGCCCTGTATATGGTGCAGTGGCGGTAAGGTGGAGTTTATTGCAGGCGATTTTAAAGAAGTGCATGTAAGCATTAAACTGAATATACGCACGCGCAACAGGGTAGGCACGGTATATGGCGGCAGCATTTACAGCTCGGTTGACCCGTACTTTATGCTGATGTTTATGCAAATACTGGGTAAAGATTATGTGGTGTGGGACAAAGGCGCTTCGGTAAAGTTTGTACGCCCGATAATAGAGAAAGTGAAATGCCGGTTTTTGATTACAGACGAACTGGTAAAGGATGTGATACACGAAGTAGGTGTAAACGGCGAACACGTTTTTGAACTGCCGCTGAAATACGAAGATGAAAATGGGAATGTGTATGCTGTGTTTAATAAATCGGTTTATATAGCCAGTAAGGCGTTTTATAAAAAGAAGCAGGCTGAAAAACAAGGCAAATAAGGTGCTGGAAAATTCAGCACATCCGGAACGAAGCAGATACGGTAGTTTGTGAAAGAGGTTTATTTTTAAGCCCTGATGCAAAACCCGCCACTGGACATACTGTTTGAGGACAACTACATAATTGCCATAAATAAACCCGCCGGTATTATGGTGCAAAGCGATAAGGCCGGAAACAAAGGGCTGGATGATATGGTGCGCGAATACCAGCGCATTAAGTACAATAAAAAGGGAGAGGCCTTTATTGGCGTACCACACCGTATAGACCGGCCTGTAAGCGGGGTGGTAATAATGGCCAAACGCAGCAAACCCCTGCAACGGCTGAATGAGATGTTCCGCGAAAAACAGATGCGAAAAACCTACTGGGCGGTGGTGGGCAATAAGCCCGAACAGTTAGAGGGGCATTTGGTAAACTGGCTTAAAAAGAACGAGCAAAAAAACATTAGCACGGCTTACGACCACGAGGTGAAGGGCAGCAGTAAATGTGAACTGGACTATAAATGGCTGAAAAGTATTGAGCATTACCACCTGCTTGAGGTTAACCCGCATACAGGCCGCCACCACCAAATACGTGTACAGTTAGCCAAAATGGGCTGTCCTATTAAAGGCGATGTAAAATATGGTGCGCGGCGTGGCAACCGCGATGGTTCTATTCATTTACATGCGCGAAAACTGGAGTTTACACACCCCAATACCCATGAGAAAATTGAAATAATAGCCCCGGTACCTGATGATGTGGTTTGGAAAGCCTTTGGTAATTCAACCACATGAGGATTGATAATTTGCAGACGGGAAGAGTCCCTCGGCTTTTAACCAGCTTTTGTGTTTCTATTTACGTACTCAATCTATCAAAATGCAAGTGGCGATGATATTGTTAAACACACTTCAATTCACCTTCTCAATCGTATAGCTTAAAAATACCCGGCCTTTAAGGGGGTATTTGCTAAAAGGGCAGGGGTCGTCGTTAATGCCACTTTGCGGGGTATTATTAAAGTGGTCAACTTTTCCAAGCGTGGCATAACTATGTAGCTTGCTCGTTTCGCCATAATTATCATCCAGGCAACCCTCCAGCAGCATGTGCCGCAACGAGAAGATGCTGGTTTTAAAAACCCTTCTTGTTTTGCGGTTGCAGGGCGATCCGGGGTCCAGCAGGCGGCCAAATAAATCGTCAATCCCATCGGCTTCCCATCCGTTCATATACACCCGGAATGACTTGCCCCTGGGCACATATATTGTAAATTGGTTGTTCAACGTCCATTTATGATGAAAAGTATGGCCCAGTCCTTTACTAAGAATTTTGCCATGCTTGCCTAAAAAATCATTTAGAAAAACCCAATTGCTGCCAACATTGGCAAACAAGCGCACCTCGGCTTTGGTAAGCACTTCATCAATATGTTTAAAGTGGATGCTGTTAAGGGTTACTTTGTAAATATCCACCGGCTCATCGGCGGCTATGCCGCTGCCTTCATCCCAGTATACAAACAAGGTGCGGGCATAAATTTCAATGTCGTTATCGTTTTTGGTCTTCCAGGGTATAAGCACATGCACCGTGCCCGAATCATCGTTCAGAGTAATCATTTCGTACGATGAAAAATCATCGCCTTTATGCACTTTTAAAATGTATTTGAGGTGTGCCTTGGATGAGGGGCGGGGCAGGTCAATTTTGGTGGTAAACTCATAGTCTTTGCCACTCATGTTAACCCGTTGCACAAAAGGCTTGGCGTTGTACCGGTTGTTTTGCAGGGC
>DASZPC010000557.1:0-5097 GCA_035550455.1 Chitinophagales bacterium
AGCCAATGCCCTCATGTAAATTTTACCATCGACTCTACAGTAAGTATTTTTAATGTGTTGTATATCCCAGAGTTTTATAATTACCTGATTAAAAACGGATTAATAAAACCGGGGCGCATGAGTTTATACCTCCTGTTCGACCCTAATTACTTTAGCATCCGCAACCTGCCCCAAAAAGCCAAAAAGCAAATTGAGCTGGTATATAATAATTTTATCCAGCAACTTGCATCTTCTCCCGAAACAGCCAACATCTGCCAGCACGCCCGGTCTGTAATAAAACACATGTTTGGCGAAGACTACCAATTACAAAATGAATTTGAAACAGAAATAAAAAAAGTTGATGAGTTGCGTGGCGAAAATTTTAAGGAAGTATTTAGCGAAATCACACAGCTGTTAAACTAAAATGGCAAAACGGCGTACTCTTCTCGTCTTCCTGATCATTCTTGCCCTCGTTTCAGGTTTTGCCGCAATGTGGGGAATGCATAATTATGTTACCGGCTTTTGGGCGGCCCTTGCGCTTATTACATTTCCGTTTACCATAATTCTTATCATAGCCGTGGTGGCGGCCTGGCTTATTCCAAATGCCGAAAGTTTAAAAAATATCCCTATTTCAATTATTGCGCTTTTCTTCGCTTTTGTTCTTGCCGAAGGCTTGTTGCGGCTGTTTAAAGTAAACCAAACCTACCTTGAACGCATTGGCCGTACCGAATACCAATCGCCCTTCTGGCCCGATAAGAAAAACAGTTTCTGGCATTTGTATCAGCCCAACTTTACGATGGATTTCGACCGTGGCGAATTTTGGTATCACCGCACTACTAATAGCTTGGGCATTACCGAGCGTGAAATCAATTTAAAGGACACTACAAAGGTTAAAATCCTTTGCCTCGGCGATTCGTTTACAGAAGGCATTGGCACTACAGCCGATTCCTCCTGGCCCCGTTTTCTTGAAAGGGACCTGGCAGCCTGTTCGCATGATTCATTGATTGTTTATAATGCAGGGGTGGCCGGCAGCGAACCGGTTTACGAATACCACCTGCTTAAAGGTAAATTATGGGATGTAAACTGGCGGGCAGTAGTATTTAATATTAATACCACTGATGTGCTCGAATGCTTTCGCCGTGGCGGTATGGGGCGTTTCAGGAACGATACCGTCCAATTCCGTCAGCCCCCGTTTTGGGAACCAGCTTATGCCTCTTCCCGGCTTTTCAGGTTTGTTATGATTAACCTGCTTGATTATAACACCGAGCTTTACCCTAATAGCCAGTGCTCACAGTTAAAACTGGCTGCTTCCGATACTATTTTTACTGTGCTACAACATGCAAATGCCGAGCTAAGCGCCCGTGGCATTAAAATGTTTGTTATTGCTGCCCCGCTTACCTACGATGTTTTGGCACATAAGTACACCGAACCAGGCTTTGACAACATTATAAACAATGGCCAACAAATAAACCTCATCAACCTGCTCCCTTATTTTACCGATTCACTGGGGTATAACAAAAACAACTATACGCAAATTTACTGGCCGCACGACGGGCACTTTAATGCAAAAGGCTATAGCCTTTTTGCCCGCAAGATTGCCCAAAAACTGGAAGCAGATTTAAGTATACCGGGCTGTAGTAACCAGTAACAACTGTTTTGTTATTCCTGTGCTGATTAAACTTTTACGCCTTACTCCTGTTTAATAGCCTGCATTTGTAAAATTATACGCCACTATACGGTTACGCTTATAATTTTATCTCCCAAAGTCTATTTCCCTTACTTTTACCCCGATGAGCGATAGGAAGAAACCATTGAATGATAATGTTACCGTGAAGCAGGAAACTGCCGTGCTGGTAGGCCTTATAACCAAGGAACAAACCGAGGAGCAGACTAATGAATACCTGGATGAGCTGGAGTTTTTAGCGCTTACCGATGGCGTACTTACCGCGAAACGTTTTGTACAAAAACTGCCGCACCCCGATGCCAAATCGTACATTGGCAAAGGCAAGCTGGAAGAAATAAAAGCCTATGCCGATGCCCGGCAGGTAGACCTGGTAATTATTGACGATGAAATAAGCCCCTCGCAACAGCGCAACATTGAAGAAACCATTAAGCGCAAGGTGCTTGACCGCAGCATGTTGATACTGGATATTTTTGCCAACCGGGCACGCACCGTACAAGCCCGTACGCAGGTTGAACTGGCAAGGCTGCAATACATGCTGCCCCGCTTAAAAGGGATGTGGAGCCACCTTGAAAGGCAGCGCGGCGGTACTGGCACACGCGGCGGCGCAGGCGAAAAAGAAATTGAAACCGACCGGCGTATGGCGCTGAAGAAAATTTCCGCACTGAAAGAAAAGCTGGGCGAAATTGACAAGCAAAACGAGGTGCGCCGTAAAAACCGTGGCGAAATGATACGCGTGGCCCTGGTGGGTTATACCAACGTAGGCAAATCAACACTTATGAACCTGCTGGCCAAGGAAAACGTGTTTGCCGAAAATAAACTCTTTGCTACGCTCGATACCACCGTACGCAAAGTTACCTTTAATGCTGTCCCCTTTCTGCTGAGCGATACGGTGGGCTTTATCCGCAAGCTGCCGCACCATCTAATTGAGAGTTTTAAATCAACACTGGATGAAGCTATAGAGGCCGATATACTGCTGCACGTGGTGGACATTTCGCACCCCGCTTTTGAAGAGCAAATGCAGGTGGTAAATGAAATTTTAAAAGAACTGAAATGCGATGATAAGCCGGTTATAGTGGTTTTTAATAAAATGGACCTATACGAACAGCAGAAATTTGACGAGTTTTTGCCCGAAGCAGTACGGAAAAACCTGCTACAGGAACTGCGCGAAAGCTGGATGGCCCGTACACACGATAACTGTATTTTTGTTAGTGCCACCCAAAACCGCAACACCGCCGACCTGCGCCAGCTGCTGTTTAAAAAAGTAAAAAAACTGTACCTGGAACGCTACCCCTACAAAGCAGGCTACTGGGCCGATGTGGATTACGAGAACTATACCGATACCAACACAGCCGGTTAACCCTGTTTGCACCTGCAATACATTATTTGCTTCTTTATGCCCTTAAACTATCAGTTATATGCGTAAACTCCTTTATATAGCCACGGTGGCCCTTATCCTTTCGGCATGCGGCAACGGTAGCCAAAAAACCACTGAACACAAAGCGGCCAAAGGCGGCGTTAAATACGGCGGCGCTTTCAGGTACAACGAAACCGAATACCTTAAAAGCCTTTACCCGCTTAATATTACCGAAGTGGTGGGCCACCATATTATTTCGCAGATATACGAAGGGTTAACCACCTTTAACCCCGCCGACCTTACCATTGACCCCTGCCTGGCCCAAAGCTGGACGGTAAGCCCCGATGGTAAAACCTACACCTTTAAAATACGCCCGGGTGTATTTTTTCAGGACGACCCCTGTTTTAAAGATAGCAAGGGCAGGTTGGTTACCGCGCACGATTTTGTTTATTGCCTTAACCTGCTTTGCACGCCCGACCCTAAAAACAACGGCTTCAGCTTTTTCAGGGATATTGTAAAAGGCGCTACCCAACACTACGAGGATATTAAAAACGGAAAACAGGTGGGTGAGGTAGAAGGCGTTAAAGCGCCCGATGATTCCACCCTGCAAATTGAACTGGAAAAACCATGCCCCAGTTTTTTAGAAAGGCTGGCCCTGCCTTTTACCGCAGTGTTTCCTAAGGAGGCAATTGATTATTACAAAAGCAATATTTCGTACCACACCGTGGGCACCGGCCCCTTTATGCTAAAGGCTTTAAAACAGGATGAAGCGGCCATACTGGTACGCAACAATAACTATTGGGGAAAAGACGAATACGGCAATCAGTTGCCGTACTTAGATGCTATTAAGGTTTCGTTTATTAAAGAAGATAAAACCGAAATGCTGGAGTTTCAGAAAGGCGACATGGAAATGAAATACCGCCTGCCATTTGACATGATTGATGAAATACTGGACGACCAAAAGCAATTAAAAGGCGAGTATAAAAAATTTGTGTTGCAGGTGCAGCCCGAGTTAACTACCCAGTACTATGGGTTCCTTATTCCCGATAAAATTTTCAGTAATAAAAATGTGCGCCTTGCTTTTAACTATGCTGTTGACCGCGCAAAAATTGCCGAGTACTCGGCCAAAGGCGAAGGCATACCGGCTTTTAACGGTTTTGTGCCACTGGGTATGCCCGGTTATGATAATAACCTGGTTAAGGGCTACAACTTTGATGTAAAAAAGGCAAAAGACTACCTGGCCAAAGCGGGTTACCCCAATGGCAAAGGGTTCCCCAAGGTAACGCTTGAAATAAACAGCGGCGGCGGGCGCAACGAAAAAATTGCCGAGGCCGTGCAAAAAATGCTGATGGAAAACCTGAACATAAATGTTGAAATAACACAGGTAATATGGGCGCAGCATATTAATAATATTGAAACCGCTAAAGTGGGCTTTTGGCGCTTTGCATGGATTGCCGATTACCCCGACCCTGAAAACTTCCTTAACCTGTACTACGGCGCCAATGTGCCCAAAACATTTGATGAGGCCAGCTACATGAACCCAACGCGCTACATAAATCCCCAATACGATGCCCTGTTTGAAAAAGCCATAGCCACTACCAATGAGGCAGAACGCAATAAACTATACGCCCGGTTAGACCAAATGATTGTAGATGATGCCCCGTTTCTGCTTATTTACTATTCTGTTAACCGCAGGCTAATCCAGCCCTACGTTAAAAACTTCTATAACAACGGCATGGACTACCGCAAGCTGCGAGAAGTTTGGCTCGATAAATAAGCTGCATATTATTAAAGGCAGCATACCGGTAATAGTTGGTTAAAAAACCCTTATTACAACAATGCCACCCGGCAATCGTTTTATATTCACTGTGGAATAAAGCCACTTGTGGTATCTTTGTATAACAGTAAAAATGGCCCGGCAGCAATACAACATATTAATCGAAAAATTAGACCGCTTCATCAGGCGCTACTATACCAACCAGCTTATACGCGGTGGTATATTTTCGGCGGCTTATGTGGTGGCGTTTTTCCTGGCCATTAACCTGCTGGAATATTATTTATACCTGCCTTCGCTGCTGCG
>DASZPC010000558.1:0-13764 GCA_035550455.1 Chitinophagales bacterium
AAAAAAACTGGGCATTTCTGCGGCCCATTTCGATAAAATAACCTCTGAGCTACTACCAAAATACTACCACCACCTTTTTGAAGGCGATGGCAAAAAAACCCTTTACTTCCTCAGCAGCTATGTGCCTTATATGAAGCATTATTATGCTGAAATGAAGAGGCAGATAAAATATGCCAATGCCCATTTCAACTTTGAGGAAAAAAAGGAATTCTATGAGGCTTGCCTGAACTACTATCAGCATTTTGTGCCCATTGCTTACCGCGAAGAAAAAGCATTTAAGGATATTGCTGAAAATTATGTCGCCATTTTTACCGGCAACCAGAGGGTGGAAACAAAGCTGAGAATGGACACCAAAACCATCCTTTTTGCCATTCAAAACGAATTTGCCAAGGCCAAAATTAAAAAACAGGAAGACGACTTTAGAAAGAAAATTGACGCACTGGGCAAGCTTCCTGATTTTGCCGGGCCGGAATTGGTGTTTGACTATTACTGGTTAAAAATTTACCTGTACTATGCTGTCGAAAAATTTGAAGTGAGCCTGGCTGTATGCAGCGAAGCAGAAATTGCATTAAGAAAATTCAAAACGCCTGCTAACGATTTAAATATTATGCGGGTAAAATTGCGCCAAAGCGAACAACTGTATTTTCTTAGCAGGTTCGATGAGTCGTACAAACACTTTAATTCGGTATTTACCAGCCCCAATAACCAACAAATTCCCGACAGGGGATATTATGTAACAAAATACATACAAATAAGCCTGATAACCGGGCATATTGAAAACGCCGCTAAAATTTTAGAAGAAACAAGGGCCAAGTACGGCCCGGTATTAACCGATATGGTTAACCCCCGCGACACATTTTCGCTGATTAAGTATTTTATGTTTAGTGAAGAGTATGATGAGGCGTTCAAACTGATACAGGTTGGCATGGAAAAAAACCCCAAGAACCAGTACTTTCAGTATGAAATTGAACTACGCAACCTGCAAACGGCCTATTTCTTCCTTACCGGCCAGTACGAATTTGCGCTGGATGTTTGCAACAAGCACATAAAATTTTTGCGTATGCATGGTTACGGGTTAAAAACCAGCGATTATGCTTATTTCTACATTCTTACCAAAGCCATTTTCAGGGAGGGGAGCGGCGGCGCAAAACTGAACCAGCGCGAACTGGATAAACTGGAGCGCTTTCAGCGCGGCAGTTATGCCATTTACGGCAGGCTTTTATTAAAAATGCGCTCCCGTATGCAAAAACACCGCGAATAAAAAAGCGCACCGGGTTTTGCCCGATGCGCCAGGGGTTAGTAAGGCAATAAATTTTAAACGGCCTGCTTAAGGTAAGCGGCAAGGAGACTAAAAGCCCCCCTGCCGTACTCACCTTGAAACCTGTTGAGGTTAAATCTTACCGTAGCTTTATTTTTTTGCCGTAGCTTATTGCCACAGGCCTTTGAAAAAGCGATAGAAAAACATAAAACCCGACAGAAAGAAAATCCACCGGGTTTTATTTTGGATTACATTTTAACCAGGAAATTTTTAGAATCAGCTTTTAGTTCTGAATAGGTTGTGTTTGCGGTGTTACCACGCTGTGCTCTTTAATAAACTGTTGGAAACCTTCTTCGCCCAGTTCCGATTTCAGTTTAAGCGTGTTAATGGCCAGGCCTTCAACACGGTAGCCAGCTACAAAGTAGTAGTTGCTTACCGATATAACACCATCAACCAGCATGTCGTAACCGGGGCCGGCGGTATTCAGCGCTTTATCAATGGCGCCTTTAAGTGTGGCATTAATACCAAAAGCTTTCAGGTCTTTAATTTTTACCTGTTTGCCTTGCGATTTGTCCATAGACATTTGCAAGTTTTTGGTAGAAATTACCGTAAAATCGATGATGCGGTGTGTGCAGCTCGACATAAAAAGAACTAACACAACAGAGAGTAAGGTGATTTTTTTCATAGTGATTGGATTTTGTTTACGCAAATATGGGAAGCTGCGAAACCCGGAAAAAACCCAAAAAGGCCAATTTCTTACCGTATTAAATAAAAAATAAATTTGTTTTACAAATTTCAGGAAACCAGTTCCTCCGCCAGGTACTGGCCTGTGTGGCTGCCCCTTACTGCAGCTACTTCTTCGGGTGTGCCGGTAGCCACTACGGTTCCGCCCCTGAAACCGCCCTCGGGGCCTATATCAATAATGTGGTCGGCTACTTTTATTACATCGAGGTTGTGTTCAATTACCAGAACCGTATTGCCCCGTTCAACCAGCTTGTTCAGCACATCCAGCAATACGCGGATATCTTCAAAATGCAGGCCGGTGGTGGGTTCATCCAAAATATAAAATGTTTTGCCTGTATCCTTTTTCGATAGCTCGGCCGATAGTTTTACCCGTTGAGCCTCGCCACCCGAAAGCGTGGTAGATGACTGGCCCAGGCGCAGGTACCCCAGGCCCACATCGTTCAGGGTTTTCAGTTTTGGGTATATAGAGGGGATAGATTCAAAAAATTCGAGCGAATCCTCCACCGTCATATTCAACACATCGCTTATTGATTTGCCTTTGTAACGCACTTCCAGTGTTTCGCGGTTATAACGCTTGCCCTGGCATTTTTCGCACATTACCTCTACATCAGGCAAAAAGTTCATTTCAATCACCTTCATGCCCCCGCCCTGGCATTCTTCGCACCGCCCGCCTTTTACATTAAATGAGAACCTGCCCGGCTGGTAACCCCGTATTTTTGCTTCGGGCAGTTGGGCAAACAGTTTGCGTATTTCATCGAACACCTTAATGTATGTAACCGGGTTTGAACGCGGGGTGCGGCCAATAGGCGATTGGTCAATTTCAATTACCTTATCAATATGTTCAAGCCCTGAAACCGAATGATGTTTTAAAGGCTTGTGCGTAGTGCGGTAAACATAGTTATGAAGGATTGGGTACAGCGTTTCGTTAATGAGGGTAGATTTACCGCTGCCCGATACACCAGTTACACATATAAAAGTACCCAATGGAAACACCACATCAACGTTTTTCAGGTTGTTGCCCGATGCCCCTTTTAAAGCCAGGTAATTGCCATTGCCTTCGCGCCGGTGAGCGGGTGTTTCTATGGTTTCTTTACCTGCCAGGTACCGGGCCGTTAATGATTTTGTTTTCAAAAAATCCTTAGGCGTACCATAAGCCACAATTTTGCCGCCGTGTTCCCCGGCACGTGGGCCAATATCAATTATATAGTCGCTTTCGAGCATTATTTCCTTATCATGCTCCACCACCAAAACAGTGTTGGGGTTAGCGGCTAATTGCTTTAAAGCCCCAATAAGTTTGCGGTTATCGCGCTGATGCAAACCGATGCTCGGTTCATCAAGGATATATGTAATTCCTGAAAGCTGCGAGCCTATTTGGGTAGCCAGTCTTATGCGCTGCGATTCGCCACCACTAAGGCTTTTAGCAGGCCTGTCGAGCGCCAGGTAATCAAGCCCCACATCCAGTATAAAACCTATGCGGGCTCGTATTTCTTTTAAAAGGTCTTTGGCAATAATGCGCTGCTTGCTGTTTAGCCGCTCTTCCAAACCGGTAAACCAGTTTTGCAATTGCTCTAAATCCATTTGCGCCAGTTCGCCAATATGCTTTTCATCAATTTTAAACCAAAGGCTTTCTTTCTTTAACCTGGTGCCGCCACAGGTTTTGCAGGTTACCTGTTCCATATAGCCTTCGGCCCAGTTACGTATGGAATCGGATGTGGTAAACCTGAAACACCTTTTCAGCAAACCCACCAGGCCGCCTTTGTTGATGGTGTACCAGCGGTCGTCAAAATCTTCAATCACCAGGTCTTCGTCTTCAAAGCCCAGTTCCTCCTCCGGCGAACCATACAGAATGTAGTGAAGCGCTTCGGAAGGGATTTTATTGATAGGGTCGTTAAGGCTGAATTTGTATTTGCGTGCAATAGCGCCCAGTTCCTTAAAAATGAAATTATCGCGTGCCTCGCCCACAGGTAAAATACCGCCCCGGTTAATAGATACCTTTTCATCGGGTATAATTACCTGTTTTCGCACCTCGTAAGTTACGCCCAGACCGTTGCAGGTATTACAAGCCCCATAAGGAGAGTTGAATGAAAATGTATTAGGAGAGGGTTCTTCGTACGAAATACCTGAATCAACACACATTAAATGTTTGCTGAAGGTAAACACCTGGTTGGTATCGGCATCGAGCAACATAATAAGGCCCTTACCCTGTTTCATGCCCAGGCCAACTGACTGCCGGATGCGGTCTCGGGCAGAAGCCTCAATTTTAAGGCGGTCAATAATCAGCTCAATATCATGCACTTTATAACGGTCAACCTGCATTTTAGGTTTTACGTCAAGCACTTCCCCATCCGCTCTTATTTTTAAATAGCCCTGCTTGCGCACCTGTTCAAACAATTCGCGGTAATGGCCTTTGCGGCCACGTACAACAGGGGCCAGCACCATTACTTTTTTACCATCGTGGCTGCTTATTAAATGGTCGATAATCTGCTCCTCGGTAAACTTTACCATTTTTTTACCCGTAACGTACGAGTAAGCCTCTCCGGCACGGGCAAAAAGGAGGCGCAAAAAATCGTATATCTCGGTTACTGTGCCCACCGTTGAGCGTGGGTTGCGGTTAACCGATTTTTGCTCAATGGATATAACCGGCGAAAGACCGGTAATTTTATCTACATCGGGCCTTTCGTAGCCGCCAATAAACTGGCGCGCATAAGCCGAAAGAGAATCGAGATAGCGCCTCTGGCCTTCGTTATAAATCGTATCAAAAGCCAACGATGATTTGCCACTGCCCGAAATACCGGTAATTACTACAAATTGATTGCGGGGTATGGTAACGCTTACGTCTTTCAGGTTATGTACGCGTGCGCCGTACACCTCGATATTCTCGGGTTCAAGCACCATGTCTTCCTGTTCTTCAGCTAAGGAAACGGTATTCTCGGTAGTAGTTTTTTTGCCAGCCATTGAGGAGGGGGCGAAATTAAACAAAAAGAAAAAACAATTTGGGGGTTGAAAAGGTTTTGTAAAACGATAAGAGGCCTATATAATCAGCTTTAAAAATTCCTCCTCGGTTATAACCTGTATGGAGGGTATTTTTTTGGCCTTGGCCAGCTTGCTGCCAGCATCTTCGCCCACCACCAGGTAGTTGAGGTTGGCGCTTACCCCGCTAAGCAGCTTGCCGCCGTTTTCCTCCACCAGTTCTTTGGCCCTATCGCGCGAAAATTGCTGTAAAGTGCCTGTAAACAGAAAGGTTTTGCCATCCAGCTTGTTGTTTTTGGCAGTGGCATCTTCAGGGCGGTTTTCGGTGTTTACACCAAAGCCTTTTAGCACATGCAGCAGGTGCAGGTTACCCTCAATAGCAAAAAAATCGTGTATGCTTTGGGCCACTTTAGGGCCAATACCCTCAATATTGGTCAAGTCTTCCAGCGAATAATCTTTCAAATCAAAAACGGATTTGAGGTGTGCGGCAATGTCCTTTGAGGTGGTTACCCCTACATGGCGTATGCCCAGTGCGTTAAGCAGACGCCACAGCGGGCGGTTTTTTGAATCTTCAATACCCTGTTGCAGATTCTCCACTGATTTTTTGCCCCAGCCTTCCAGTTCCAGTATTTCGTTGTAGGGCAAGCGGTAAATATCTTCCACTGTTTTTATGTAATGGCGCTGGATAAAATCCTGAATTATGGCACGGCCCAGGCCATCAATATCCATCGCATCTTTAGAAACGAAATGCACTACCCGCTCTTCGGCCTGTGCGGGGCAATCGGCATTATCGCAGCGCCAAACGGCCTCCTCCTCAGGCTTAATTAAATCGCTGCCACAACTGGGGCATTGGCGCGGAAAATGGATTTTATGCTCGTGCCCGGTGCGCAAATCGGGCACCACACCTGCTATGTAGGGAATTACCTCACCGGCACGTTCAACAATTACCGTATCGCCAAGGCGGATGTCTTTTTCGGTAATAAAATCTTCGTTGTGCAGCGAAATGGATGAAATGGTAACGCCTGCCAGCGGCACCGGCTGTATTTTTGCCACCGGTGTAACAGCCCCGGTACGGCCAACCTGGTATTCCACATCCAACAACTTTGACTGTGCCTGCTTTGCCTGAAATTTATACGCCATAGCCCAACGTGGATGGTGTGCTGTTGAGCCACACTTTTGCTGTTGCAGCAGGCTGTTTACTTTTACCACCATACCATCGGTATCAATATTAAATGTAAGGCGTGTGGTGTCCCACTGATGAATAAAATCTTGTACCTGCCCGATATTTTTGCAAACTTTAAGTTCATGGATGGGTGTTTTAAACCCACAGTCGTACAATATTTCAATAGTGTGGTAATGTGAACCAAGCTTGCCTGCAAGCAGGTTTCGCCCTTCCTTATCTTCCGCAAAACTTACATGGTACAACACGGCTTCCAGTTTACGGGCTGCTGCCTCATTGGGGTCTTTTAGGCGCAAAGAACCAGACGCAGTGTTACGGGGGTTTTGAAAAGTTTTTTCGCCCTTGGCCCTGCGCTCTTCGTTCATTTTTTCAAACACATCGCGGCGGATGATTACCTCGCCCCGGATTTCGATTTTATAAATACCATATTTTGAAAAAGCAGCACGCAAAGGTACGGAGGCCAGCGCTTTGGCATTGTTTGTTATGTCTTCACCTACGGCCCCGTCACCACGGGTGGCGGCGCGTACCAGCACATCGTCCTCGTAAACGAGCGCCATGCTGGCGCCATCAAATTTAGGTTCTACACAATATTCAACTTCACCGGCGCCAGTCAGTTCCTTCACCCGGCGGTCAAAATCATTCAGGTCATCGGCATTATAAGAATTATCTAAGGAGAGCATGGAAACCAGGTGGCTTACCTGCTCAAACTCGTTAGTTAAAGCCCTTGCCACCCTATGTGTGGGCGAATCGGGGGCAACCAGTTCGGGGTGTTGTTGTTCAAGGGCTTTTAAATCTTTAAAAAGTTTATCGTAATCAAAATCGGTAGCAACAGGCTCGCTGAGTACATAGTACCGCCAGTCGTGATAGTTAATTACCTGGCGCAGGGCTTCAGCTTTTTCTTTTTCTGAAAAGCCATCAGGATTATGCAGCAGCCTTTGTGTTAGCTGGTTAAGATGCTGTTGCTGGTCTTTGGAATACATGCTTGTAAAATTGCAAAGGCAATTTGCTACAAAGGTTTTAAGAAACCAACTTATCTATTTCTGCTGCCAACAGGCGGTCTTTATCGGTTACAATATTGCCGGCACTGTGGGTGTTGAGGGTAATTTCAACGCGGTTCCATACATTAACCCAATATGGGTGATGGTCCATTTTTTCGGCAATAAGGGCCACGCGTGTCATAAAAGCAAAAGCTTCGCTGAAATCTTTAAACGTAAAAGTTTTTTTGAGCGCGTTGTTTTCTTCAGTCCACATAGCTTAAGGTTTATTTTTATCCAATATCAGCTCAACCTCCTGCAATAGTTTTGGCAAGTATTTTATTGAAATAGTATAGAGCGTTTCATCGTCTAATTTGTCATACTCATGAGAAATCCTGTTACGCAGGCTTATAATTCTTTTGGCATCTGTAATGGCAATATTTGAGTCGGCTTGCAGAACCCTGTTCATGCCTTCGCCAATTATTTCAAGGTTTCTTTCAATGGCTTGACGTAACATTTTGTTACGTGAAAATTCATGAAATGATTTTTCAGTGGAGGCATAAAACTCTTCAATGTTTAAAGCAGAAGTTTTAATGTCATGCAGCCAAACCAGGATTTCTTCTTTCATAAATCTTTATCCGGTTTCTGTTTATGGATTTTATCAAATACGGATTGACGAGTTTTTTTTCTGATACTAAATCTACCTTACGTCCCAATAATTTTTCAAGCGCTTCTACAAAATCAAAATAATTGTCGGCATAATTATTTAAATCAACCTGGCCGAACACAACCAGGAAATCCACATCGCTTTTGTTATCAAACTTATCTGTAAGAACAGAGCCAAAAACGAATAAGCTATCAACCATGTGTGTTTCACACAACAGTTCAATTTCCTTCCTATGCTGTTCTACAATATTCATATTGCAAATTTACACAAAACTCCAGTCATACTTGTCCAGGTTGCTGACAGAGAGAATTAACAGGTCAATATTGCCCTGTATATCGTTCTTGTCGGCCATTTCAATAACTGAGTGGATATGACGGGTAGGTATGGAAACTGCACCTGCAATAGTGCCATACTTGGCCATGCGCTGCATACCTGCCGTATCGGTGCCACCGGCAGGCAATAACTCGTGCTGCCATTTAATTTTGTTCTTATCGGCCAGTTGCTTCATGTACTTTACCATCCGGTAATCGCATATAGCGGATGAGTCCATTATTTTAATAGCCACACCCTCGCCCAGCTTGGTTACGCTTTCCTCGGGCTTAGAGCCGGGCGTATCAAAGGCAATAGTGGTGTCAATACAAAAACTGAAATAAGGGTCAATATGGTGGGCTGCCACCTGTGCGCCGCGTATGCCTACCTCTTCCTGCACGGTAAACACGCCGTAAAAATCATAAGGTATTTTTTTGCCTTTCAGTTCTTTCAGTGTTTCAATTAAAATAAATACTGCCACGCGGTTATCAATTGATTTGCAGTTTACACAATCGCCCATTTCAATTAACTCACGCTCGCGGGTTACTACGTTACCCACCTCAATGTACTTAACCACCTCCGCTCTTTTCATCCCGAGGTCAATAAAATAATCGGTTAGCTGTAACGGTTTGCCCCTTTCTTCAGCGGTCATAAGGTGGATAGGCTTTGTGCCCATTACACCAATTAAAGGTTTTTTGCCGTGTACTACCACCCGTTGGGCCGTAAGGGTTTTAGGGTCGAAGCCGCCAAGCGGATGGAAGCGCAGAAAACCGTTATCGTCAATGTGGCTGATGATAAAACCTATTTCATCCATATGGGCGGCGGCCATTACTTTTTTATCGCCGCTTTTGCCTTTTTTAAGGGCAATAAGGTTGCCCATATTATCAATAGAAATATTATCGACAATACCCTTTAGCTCTTTCTGAATCAGTTCGCGCACTTTTTGCTCATGGCCGGGAGCGCCGGGTATTTCACATATCCTTTTTAGTAATGCAACATTGATAGCCATACGCTGAAGTTTGAGTTGGTTTGAAAGGCAAACTTATATTTTTTGTGCAAGCAGTAAAACAACACAGCCCTTGTAATTTACCGCTTTAACTTATCGTTCACTCCACCCGCGTTACCTTTACCATGTTGGCTTTACCCCGGTTAGACAAAGGCATACTACCCACATTTACAGCAATATCGCCGGGTTTTAGCAGGCCTTTCTCCTTAAGTATGCGCAGCACATCGCGGATGGAGGTGTCGGTACCGGTAAATTTATCGTAGTAAAAAGCACGGACACCCCAGCAAAGGTTAAGCGAATTGAGGAGGTCCACATTCTCAGTAAAAATAAAGATATCGGCACGGGGGCGATAGCTGGAAAGCATGAAACCAGTGTAGCCGCTAAATGTCATGGCAATAATGGCTTTGGCTTCCAGTTCAGAGCTCATACGGGCTGCGTTATAGCATATAGCATCGCTTACAAACGAATCGGAAGTGGCATCGGCCCGCAGGTGCTTATCGTAAATAATATTGGCGTGCTCAATATTGGAAAGTATTTTTTCCATAACATGAATTACGCGCACCGGATATTTACCCATAGATGTTTCGCCGCTTAACATTACCGCATCGGCGCCATCAATTACGGCATTGGCCACATCGGTAATTTCGGCACGGGTGGGGTTGGCATTTTCAATCATGCTTTCCATCATTTGCGTAGCCACCACCACCGGCTTGGCATATTTAATACAGCGCAGTACAATATCTTTTTGTATCAGGGGCATACGCTCCTGCGGTACTTCAACGGCCAGGTCGCCACGGGCAATCATAATACCATCGGCGGCTTTAATTATTTCATCAATCTGCTCCAGGGCTTCGGGCTTTTCAATTTTAGCCATCACCTTCATGTACGAATTTTTCCGGCCAATAATGCGTTTTAATTCTTCCACATCTTTAGGCGAGCGCACAAAGGAAAGGGCAATCCAGTTAGCCCCATTTTGTATGGCAAATTTCAAGTCTTTTTTATCTTTTGGCGTAAGCGCCGGTACCGATGTTTTGGTATCGGGCAGGTTTACACCCTTGTTGTTGCTTATTTTCCCGCCAATAACCACTTTGGCTTTAATGGTATCAACCCCGTTGGTTTCCAGCACCCGCAAGCGTATTTTGCCATCATCAATTAAAATAGAATCGCCATGGGCTACTTCTTTAGGCAGCTCTTCGTAATTGATAAATATTTTTTTGAAAGTACTTACACATTCCTGATTGGTAATTTCAATTACCTGGTCCTTTTCAAGCACCTCCATATTATCGCGCACCTGGCCAATGCGTATTTTGGGCCCCTGCAAGTCGGCGAGGATAGCAATATTTAGGCCGTGCTCTTTATTCATTTGTCGCACTTTATTAAAGCCGTCTAAGTGGTCGGTATGTACACCGTGGCTCATGTTAAAGCGGAACACATCCACCCCTTCGGCCACCATTTCTTCCATAATCTTCAGGTCCTTGCTGGCAGGGCCAAAGGTGGCAATAATCTTAGTTTTGTTAACGCGTATTTTCATGCAATTAATTTGCCGTTTTTTATCTTTTATACCGTTGCTGAACGGGTTTTTCTTCTTCATATACGAGCCTTTCGCGGCTCTTAATTTTGCGCAGCGGTATTGGAGCGCACATTAATACGCCTGAGAAATTTTTAATACCACCCAGCAAGTCTTTCATTTGTTCTTTAGTGTATTTACCGTTTACCTGTATAATATAATCGAAGTTATTAACCTCCGGTAAAAGAAATTCGCCCAGGTTACGGTTGGTAAACACCACAAAATCGTTATTAGTTTCTTCATCGTGTGCTTTAAAAACACTAAACGTAATGGTGCGGGAGCGGTCTTTGGGTTCAAATACCAGTTCATCCAGCTTTTTAAAATCGCAACCCAAAAGGGTATTGAGATGATGGCAAAGTTTATACTCTTTAAGTGTCGAAGCCACACCCACCAACTGGTAGTCGGTATCGAATTCATTTTTAATTTTTTGCGCAGCCATTGGGATTAAACAGCGCTAAAATTAAGATTATAAGGGGAAGTGAAAGGTAATTTTGCGGGGCGGAACTAATATGATTATTGCTATTTTTGAATATCCCACTGGTTACCCTGGCAAAATCATTTTCTTATGCAGCGTTTAGTATTATTTGTATTGTTTATGGCCTCGCTACGCGTGGCTGCCCAGAATTTGCAGCCTACTGCGGACCACGCGCTTTTGAAAGTGCTGATTGTAGACAATAAAAAGAAACCGCAGGATGCGCAGACTGTAACCTTCACATCGCTAAAAGACCATAAAGTATTCAGCGGCACTACCGGCGCTAACGGGCGGTTTTCCATGCTAATACCGCCAGGGCAGAAATACAAGGTTAGTTACAACGTTTTTAACATGCACCAGGACGACCAGGTGCTTGACCTCCCTGCTTCGGCTACCCCTTATACATTTGAATACACTATTACTATTACCCCGCCGCGCACTTTTACGCTGAACAATGTTTTCTTCGATTCGGGAAAATCATCATTGCGGCCAGAATCGGACAAAGAATTGAACCAGTTGGCGGAATACATGAACCTGAAAAAAAGCCTGATCATCGAAATTGCCGGGCATACTGATAATGTGGGCAGTGCAGATGCCAATCAAAAACTTTCGGAAGACCGGGCCAATGCCGTAAAGCAGTACCTGGTTAAAAAAGGCATAGCCGACAACCGGGTGCAAGCCAAAGGCTATGGTGATACCCAACCGGTAGCCGACAACGACACCCCCCAAGGCCGCCAGCAAAACCGCAGAACCGAAGTAAGGATAATTTCGGAGTAAAAGGTGGGGCGCTAAAAATAAGTTGTAGCTAACTGCCGGGGCACCGGGAGTGTTGGCCAAGTGACAAGCAACATATAGAAGCCTGGGCGATTATGCAGTTAAACGGGCTGGAAGACTTAGTACAGCGGGGGTGTTTATGGCTTTATAAATCAAGCATACCATTTGGGCAGGAGTAAATGCACGCCAGTTGGAACATGGAAATATATCACCGGACATTCAATATTTCACCCAATAATACACCCGCTTCAGCCATTCGTTGTTAACGGCAATAAGGCCGTCTTCGGTTTGCCACCAAAGCATTTCGTTAAAGCGCGAGCTGGGCGCGCCGCGCACTATTAAATCAATGCCCGCGTGGTTCAGCTTTTTACGGAACACCTCGTTAATGCGGTGGGTATGCAGTTTGGAGGATAGCACCATTGCTTTTTTAATATGGTTTTGCGTGCAATAGGCCAGTATTATTTCAGCTTCTTCTTTGGTGCTGGTTCCTTCCCTTATTTCAGTAATGATGGAATCTGGAATATTCAGCCGTTTAAGATCGGCTACGGTCATATCACTTTCCAGGGTATCTATATTAAACACTTTTAGCTCCACAAAAGGATTGCCGCCGGTGCAAACCACCTTGTTTACATACCCCTGTTGTATAATTTTTGCCGCCTCGTTGCCGCGGTCGTAGCCCCCGCCCGAAAGCACAAACATTACATCGGCCTTTTGCAGGGGGTCTTCAACAATTAAAGAGGTGGCAAACCAGCGCAGCACAGGCGTACGGCAGGCATAAAGCAGGCCAACAAATAATAGCAAAACAGCTAAGCCTGTAAGCAGCTTACGCGCCATACAGCGCCCGGTCGTTCAGCCATTTAATAATAAAGTTCATTACTTCGGTGCGGTCGGGCTCGGGTTCGTTATGCAGTTCGTGGTAAAAGCCATCCCACAACTTTAAGGTAACCAGGTTTTGCGGGGCTTTGTCGGCAAACTCCTTTGTGGCGCCGGGGCTGGTAAGGCGGTCGGCGGCGCCGTGCATTAGCAATAAAGGCGTTTTAAGTTCAGCAGCATGTTCAAGGGCGTACCTTCCGGCATTATAAAAACCAAAAAACATACCTGCTGTAATTTTGCCGTGGTTGTAGGGGTCGGCGTTATACTTTCGCACTTCTTCCTTATCGCGCGAAATACCATCGGCATCCAGTTCGGCCTTTTCGGTAAATGCGGGGTATATATTTTGCATTATGCGTGCTAAAAACACCTTAAAGGCAGGCGGTTCAAAACCAAGCCTTAACAACGGGCCTGTAGCAATAGCGCCGTTCAAATCGGCGGTGCTGCGCCGTAGCAAAAAGTTAATAACCTCGCCCCCACCCATACTATGGCCCCACAGGTATTTACGCACCCCGGGGAAACGGGTACCCGCTTCATCGAGCAGTATTTTTATAGAGTCGAGCATGGCATCGTAGCTGGGTGCGTGGCCGCGCTTACCCTCGGTTTTGCCGTGTCCAAATTGATCGTATGTAAGCACCGCGTAACCGGCGTTGCACAATGCTTCGGCGGCGCGGGCATAGCGGGTGCTGTGCTCGTTAAACCCATGCACTATGCAAACCACGCCTTTTGTTTGCGGGGGGCTCCAGCCCTGGGCAAATATTTTACGGCCTTCCTGTTCCCAGTTCCACTCAAAATGGTTCATATCCTGTTGGTTTATACTTTGATTTTTCAAATGTAGAAAAATAAAGCGCTTATAGGCAAATACCCTGCCGGGGCCCTGCTTTTTGGTTTTTTCATAATTCGCCCTATATTTGCACCAGCATTTTTGAGGAAGAGGGGACGCGAGTCCCCTCTCTTTTTTCCCCAAAGTGCC
>DASZPC010000559.1:0-3546 GCA_035550455.1 Chitinophagales bacterium
TATAGGCATGGCCTACTTTATTAATGTGTATAATACCATTGCCGGTTTCTTGTATGGGTTCAAAGTATTCCAGTATGCAGGTTTCGCCATGTATAATGCCACTGCAAAAAGCCCTTGGCTCGGGGGTGTTGCCATGGGTAAAGGCGCCAAATGTTTCTTCCCTATCCGGCATATAAACATGCAGTGTAGCCCCCTCAGGTAAATACAATGAATCGAATAAAGGCACCAGAGCAAGGGCATTCTTCGAAGTTATTTTTACCCGCCAAATTCGGCCAAGCCCTGGTATTACTGTCCACGTACCACTGTTGCGTGGCGATATATCAGTATCAATACAACGGGCATATTTAGGCATGTGTCCGTTTTTTTCGTCGTTATAATCCAGTGAGGCCCACTCTTTGGCCGAAAATGCGGGTAATACAATTTCCCGCGGTTCGGCGCTTTCTATCTGTTTGTAGTTTAGGCTTTTAGGTAGTATTTTTTCATCTTGTTGGGAAAATGCTTTTAAGCAAAAAAGGGTAATCAAGGTTATCGCAGCAGTTCTCATTATAAGTTATTAGTTACCGGTGCGTGAAAATAGTTTTTTTTGGTTTTCAAACTGTTTCATCGCACTATTGTATTTTAAGCCTTGTTAACAATGGGTATAATTTTATAAAAACCGAACCGTTAATCAATTTCAAATGGCCAGGCTGCTAAAACGTGTTTTACTGGGCGTGTTCATTACGCTGGTGGTGCTGGTATTGGCAGCTATTGGTGCGGCTTATGCCCTACAGGATAAAATTGCTGCACGCATTTTAACCGAGGTAAATAAACAGGTTACCGTACCCGTGCAGGTGCAGGGTGGCGTGCATCTTTCCTTGCTTCGCCATTTCCCTTATGCTTCGCTTACTTTTAATGGGTTAAGGGTTGATGATAAACTGCAAAAAGGCAAAACCCTGCTCGATGTAAAAGAGTTTTCCCTCCTCTGTAATATGATAAGCCTGCTTCAAAATAAAATCGAACTTTCTGAGGTTTATTTGAAAGATGGCTCGCTCAATTTTTATAAAGATAACCGGGGCCGCACAAACTTCGATATCTTCAAACCCTCGCAGGATACTACCAAAAGCGATTTTTATATCCGCCTTAAGCAAACTAAAATCAGTAACGTAAAACTTACTTTTATTGATAAGTCGCAATCAACTTTAATAGATGCGCAGTTAGATGATGCGACCCTCAAAGCAAGGTTCAGTACCCGGCGTTACGACCTTGTTACTAATATCAACGGCTCCATTAACAGACTAACAACCGGTGGCGAAGAACTAGCCACTAACCGGAAAGTAAAAGCAAAGGTGGTGTTAGATATTAATAACGATACACATTGTTACACTTTCAAAAAGGGAAATATTGAAGTTGACGGCAGCGCCTTTTCAATAACCGGCTACATCGCTTCGGTTGATAAAGGCACTATGGTTGATTTTAAGCTGGTAAACGATGGCAAGGATATACAAAACCTGGTGGGCCTTATACCGGCTAAATACCGCGCTTCCTTTTCGGGCGCCGATGGCAGTGGCGAATATTCCATAATAGCCCTTGTTAAAGGGCTTATAGCCGGGCACGAACGTCCAAAAATTACCGTTGATGCCAACTTAAAGAACAGTGAATTGAAATTGAGTAAGTATAACAAGTTGCTGAAAAAAGTAAATGCCACAGTTAAATACGAAGTGGACGAAAAAGGCCGCGATAAAATAGTGATAAGCAATTTTGATTGCATCCTCAACGATGCTCCCTTCGGTTTTAAACTTACCATTGATAACCTGGCCGATCCTGATTTCGATTTCTATTCGCAGGGTGTTCTTAACCTGGCCGAACTTTCATCGCTTATACCCGATAGTGTGGTTACCGGCCTGGATGGCTCTGTAACCTTTAAAAACTTTCACATCAAAGGCAGCAAACGCGATTTAGAACATGTTGATAGCTCCACCCTTTATGGCACCGGCGATTTTGCCCTTAATCAAATTGAGTTTCAGCAAAACGGTATAAGCTATGGCAATATAAATGGTGCGCTTAGCTACCATGGCCGTTCAGTAGAAATAAAAGGGCTTACTGTTAACTTTTTAGGCAACCAGGCCGATTTTACCGGAAGGGTAGATAATATCCTGGCTTTCATTTATAACCTGAGCGCTAACCGAAGTGCCAATAATGTGGTGTTAGGTGTAAACGGCATTTTGAAGGCTAAAACCCTTAACCTGTCGGGTATTATTGCCGCTTACGCCAAAAAGAAAAACCCCGTAGCTGCCACCCGTGGTAAAATTGATGTGCGCGAAATTGTAAACATGCAGGGCGACCTTGATGTGCGCATTGGGCGATTTGTTTATCAAAACCTTGAGTTGAACAATGTTCAGGGCTTTCTGCAAATAAGCCCTGGTATGGTGCAGTGCAATAACCTTGATTTCGATGCCATGAAAGGCAATGTTAAAGCCAATGGCCGCATCACTTTTGGCGATGATTACTCTATCCACTTCAATTACGATATAAGGGCTGTTAACCTTGATGTACCTGAAATATTTATGCAGTGTTCAAACTTTGGGCAAACCGTACTTACCGATAAAAACCTGAAGGGCACACTTAGTTCAAACATTTCAATAAACGCGGTGCTGAACGATTATAAGCAATTGGATATGAATTCACTTACAGCCCTTATAGATTTTGATGTTACTAATGGGGAATTAGTAAAGTTTGAACCCCTTAAAGCAGCATCGCGGTTTATAAAAGTTAAAGAGTTGGAGGATATTAAATTTTCTGAATTGAAAAACACCCTGAATATTGAAAAAGGGCATATGGTTATCCCGCAGTTCGAAATAAAGTCTACAGCATTGAACCTGATGATGGAAGGTACCCACTATTTTGATAACACGATAGATTACCACTTTACCATAAACCTGCACAAATTTTTAGCACAGCGTTTTAACCGCAAACTGGCCGATTTACGTTATATGGAAGATGACCCCTACCAGGGCCTTAACCTTTATCTTGGCATGTCAGGCAACCTCAACAATCCCGAAATTAAATTCGATAAGCTGGCCGCTAAAAAGAAGGTGAAAAACGATTTTAAAAAGGAAAAAGAAAACCTTAAGGCACTGGTGTATGGCAACAGCCCTGCGGCAAATCAGCCACCACGCAGTAAAAGCGAAGAGAAATATTTTGATGTAAACACCCAGCCGCAGTTTATTGATTTCGATTCAACAGGCCAATAAAAACTAATTAATATTACCGTTGCACAATAGCATTTAATGGACGTATATTCAAAAAAGACCAACCTTAAACTAATCCTGCTTTTAACAGGTTTGTTTATTGGCTTATCTACCCTTGTATATACCGACCGCCTTGCCAATAAAATGGCCGATGAAGAAAAATATAAAGCCAAACTTTGGGCAGAAGCTATAGCCCGTAAGGCCCGGCTGGTGCGCTATACCAAAGATCTTTTTACACGCCTCGCCGCCGAAGAACGGCGTAAAGTGAATGTATATGCCCAGTCAACCAAGTTTGTTTTAAGCGTGGAAGATAACGACC
>DASZPC010000560.1:0-1527 GCA_035550455.1 Chitinophagales bacterium
GGCTTGGCAATAATTTCGATTTTCGACTCCAGTGGGTCGTCCGGATTTTCGAGGAAGAGGTCGCATTGGTCATCTGAACTAAACAAGGTATGGAAAACCGAAATAAAACTGGTGCGCACTTTGTTAAAGGCATCTAAAAACTGCGTTTTAGCGGTGTCTTCAATTTCCTTAATAGTATCCAGCAAGGATGTTTTGGCATCATCTAAATCTTTGCGCTGCGCAGTAATAAAATCGAAGCGTTTCTTCATTTCTTCAAAAGCTTCGAGGGCCATTGGGTTTATTTCGCCAAAGTTATCAAGCCGCTTTTTAACCTTATCCACCTCGGCTTGTACCTCTTCCAGTGGCTGCACCATCTCAAACTCTTCGTTCAGTATTACATTAATGTCTATGCTAAACTCCACATGCAACCTTTCCTTCATCGAGGTAAGCGACAGTTTCAGTTCGTTGAATTTTTCGTTAATCTGGGAAAGGAGGTTCACCACATTATCTTTGCTGCGGGCCAGTTCGCGGGCTTTGGCATCAAGGTTGTTAATGGTTCCCCTTGAATCGTAATAAGCTTTTTCAGCTTCCTCCACTTCGGCCTGGTAGCTTTCTTTATCGGCGTAGTTACTAAGCAGGGCGGCCTCCAGTTCTTTCAGCTTTTTCTGGCTTTCTTCCACCTGTAGCTGGCTTTCGGTTATTACCTCGTTATTGCGCGACAGTTGTGTACTAAGCGTGTCAATCTGGCTTTTTTTAAAGCCAAGTTCCTGTAGTATTGAATTTACCCTGTTTTGTTGCTGGTGAAACTCAATGTTTTTTTGATTGTAACGACTTGATGCCTCGCTTAAGCGGTTAGTAATTTCAACAAAATCCTTATCCGTTTTTTCAAGGGCTGTTTTAGCGCTAAGTTGTGCTTCGCGTAGGGCGGCCAATTCGTTGGTAATGCCTTCCACTTCCTGTTTTAAAGCATCCAGGCGGGTGGTTATATCTTTGCTTTTTGCATCGGCCGATTCGAGAAATTTCACCAGGCTTTGTATGCTTGCTTGTGAACCCGAAAATTTGGCATTTAGCTGCGTAACTACTGTGCGCTGTGCTTCAATTTCGCGGCTTAGCACGGCTGCTTTCAACTGGTTTATTTTAACCTGGGCATTAGCCACCTGCTGGTGCAGTTTATAGGCAGATACTTCAAACTGCTTAATTTCTTCCTGTAGTTTTTCAAGGTTTTTGGCGCGGCCTATTTTTTTGCCTTCAAACAAACCAACGGCGCCGCCGCTCAGCGAAAAGTCTTTGCGTATAAACCGGCCGCTTTTTGAAAGCAATACAATATTGCGGCCATGCGTATCTAACTGGGTAGCTTCAATATGCGCGCCATCTTCAATCATATAAACACGGTCCAGTAAATAGGCACCAAGTTTTTTATAGCGGGCATCAAGTTCCACTAAATCGGCTACCGGTTTAATGCCCTCAATAGTTACAGGGTTTTGCGTTTCGTATTTTTCAAACTCATCCAGTATAAAGAAGTTGGCGCGGCCCATAGCTGAATCGTTC
>DASZPC010000561.1:0-5883 GCA_035550455.1 Chitinophagales bacterium
GGAACGCACTATGTAGGCATGTATGATGATGAAGGAATATATTATGACTTTGGTAGTAATCTCCCTCAAGGTATATATAAACTGACGCTATGGGTCAAAGGGTGTCCTGCAAGTTTTTTAGGATCTGAAGACAGATGGGGAGTACAGGTTTTGGGGGGTAATTCAGTATTAAGTGATGGCGATGACGCATATTGTGCAATTGTGGGGTCACGTTCAACTATTGGTTCATATTCTTGGACAGCCTCTAATTGGGAAAGTTGGAGACAAGTAGAATTTTTAATTAATACGGAAGAGAGCAATTTAAGGTACCTAACAATAACTCCTTTAAGAACTGGACGTTGTGACAACTATATATATATTGATAATGTAAGCATGGAAAATTATTGCTGCGGAGACTATATGCTTTATCAAAACACAAATAATTTACCTCCGTTAACGCAACGTAGGGATTTCATCTGGGCCGGATATGATGTGGGTGCCCCCTGGACTACACCAGGAGATGTAGTGGTTCAATCAGACCAGCATGTAACACTCGAAGCAGCAGCACCACAGTTGTTTCCAGGGGTGGATGTTCAGCCTGGTGGGGTTCTGGAGTTAATCCCTGGCGGCTGTGAATATCAATCACCGCAGACCAATTATGAAATTGACTATCGTGGTAATAATAATATTGTCCATTTTACATGTGATAACGATTTGGATTATAGCTTAAGCTTTGCATCCTTTAATGCTACTTATTATCGGGCACGTATTTTTGATCGTTTGGGCGAATTGGTTCTTGATAAATGGGGATTTATTCATAGTATTGTTACTGTATATACAGATGGCTCAGATATGTGGGCTGGTACTTGCAATTTGGGGGGTGAGTATGTGGTTGAACTTGAATTATTTAATTGTGAAACCGGGGCTTATACACTAAAGCTATTCTCGGTATATTTTGAATATGAAACTAATTCTCCTTGTTACCCTCTTGATTATTGTTCTTGTCCTGAGGCTGATTGTCCGGGAAAGAAAGGAGGAGATATTGCCATGAAAGATGATGAAGCCCCGGAGTGTAGTATATATCCAAATCCAGCTAACCAGGAAGTAAATATTTCTTTAAAACTTACCGAAGGCTCAAATTGTTCTTTTGTATTACATGATGCCATTGGGAGGAATATCTTGGCCCAGACACAAAATTTTTCTACATTCGGAAGTTATATTTATACATTACCCGTTTCTGGTATTTCCCCGGGCATATATTTTTTAGATGTGCGTATTAATCAAAAAAGCACCATTTTTAAACTTGTAATAACCAGGTAAATGAAATACTTATCCCTATTCATTATTGTAATTGTGACTGTAGGTTCGCAGTTTTCATGTAAAAAATGTATAACCTGTTCTAACACCTGTTATGCTTGTACGCATACTACCGATACCTTATGCAGTACCGATTTTCAAACACAGCAATTATTCGATACTATTATTGCCTCTATTCGATCAAACGGTAGTACCTGTACACAGATAGCTCCTACTAAAAGCGTTAAAATATGCGATAAGGCTAATACCGTCCAAAACTTTGAGACTTATTATGAGGGGGTATTTTATACCTGTAGATAATTTTCTCCCTAGCCGTACCCCCCGTTGCCTAGCATTGTGGATAGGGTGGGGAAGGAAAGAAGTGTACAGCTACGCTGACACTATTCATCGGGTGACTAAGAGTCCTCCGATGAATGATTCGCTAATTGCACATTTTATGTGAAATTAAAATGGGTGTTTTTGTTGCAAAGGGAGTGGGCGGTGGTATATATTTGGTAGGATGGGTATTGCCCATACCGATCTTTGACATGTTGGCCCCGGTATAAAGAGTACTTTGCGGGAATTGTACTGCAGGCCCAATAGGGCAGGGGTGGGTGCGGAAAAGTCTAAATTTGTCTATTTTAGATAACTCATTGATTATCAAGGGGTGCATTTTTTGTAACTCATTGATAATCAGCAAAAGTCAAGTAAAAAAAATAGACAAATTTAGATGTTGGCGGTTGTAAAAACCCTGTTATGCCAAGCCCTTCGCCATCAGGTATTCGGCAATTTGCACGGCATTGGTAGCGGCCCCCTTGCGCAGGTTATCGGATACTATCCAGCAGTTAAGTGTATTGGGCTGGCTTTCGTCGCGGCGTATGCGGCCTACAAAAGTTTCGTCCTTTTCGTGTGCTATAATAGGCATGGGGTATTTCAGGTTTTTCAAATCATCATACACCACCACGCCGGGTGCGTGGCTTAAAAGGTTGTTCACCTCGTTCAGGTCAAAATCTTTTTCAAATTCAATGTTCACGCTTTCGCTGTGCCCGCCAACTGTAGGTATACGCACCGTAGTAGCCGTAAGGCGTATGCTGTCATCGCCCAGTATTTTGCGTGTTTCGTTTACCATTTTCATTTCCTCTTTGCTGTAGCCATTATCTAAAAACACATCTACCTGCGGTATGGCGTTCATGTCAATTTCATAGGCATAAGCCATAGGGCCGTTTTTAACGCCGGCGCGTTCGTTCATTAACTGGTCAACCGCTTTTTTGCCTGTGCCGGTTACGCTTTGGTAGGTGGAAACCACCACGCGCTTAATTTTATATTTATCGTGCAATGGCTTTAAAACCAGCACCATTTGTATGGTAGAGCAGTTAGGGTTGGCTATAATTTTATCGTTTTTGGTAAGCACACCGGCATTTACTTCAGGCACCACCAGCGGTATGCCCGGCTCCATACGCCAAGCGCTGCTGTTATCAATTACAACCGTTCCTGCTTCGGCAAATTTCGGGGCCAGTTCTTTGGAGGTGCTTCCGCCCGCTGAAAACAGGGCGATTTGGGGCTTTTTAGCCACTGCATCCTGCCAGCTTATTACAGCGTATTCCTTGCCTTTAAACTTTACCATTTTGCCCACCGATTTCTCGCTGGCTACGGGGTATAATTCGGTAACCGGAAAATTCCTTTCTTCCAAAACCTGTAACATTTTAGTGCCCACCAAACCTGTGGCGCCTACTACGGCAACTTTCATTGATTGTATTTTTTAGAGCGGCGAAAATAATCCGATTACAGCCCCGCGGTATCAAAACCAGGACATTTTTTTAAGGCAGGCTTGGCCAAAGTTGCCTTTTTTAACAACCGTTCAGCGCTTCGGGCCATCTTAATAATATGATAAAGCTGTATTGCCTGCTAAGTGGCTATATTCGCGCCATCATTTTATGGCCGTTTTATGTTGACAATTGTGGGAAATTGGTTTACTTTAACGTTCTGAATAATTATAAGCACTAATACCTGTACCCTGGCATGAAGAAGTTTTACCCTGTAGCCCTTTTCCTCAGCCTGTGTGCCATGGCACACGCTCAGGCGCTGTTTAATAACAACGGCGCCGATATTTATGTTACCGATGGCGGTTTTATGATAGTAAAAACCAATTCGCTTTATAATAATGTTAGCAGCGGTGCGGGCCAAATAAATAACCAGGGAACTATTGTAGTGGAAGGGTATGTAAAAAACGATGCCAGCATAACCGGCAGCGGCGATACCATCCGTTTACAGGGCGATTGGATAAACAATAATGCTTACACAGGCAGTAATAGTTGGGTGGATATGTATGGCGGCAACCAGTTAATTACCGGTACAGCTGTAACCACCTTCGATAACCTGAACCTGGGCGGTGGTGCGGTGGTAAAAAAGCAAACTATTGATGCTGTTACCTCGGGCCAGCTACAACTTAACGATGCCGAACTGGCTACTGATGCTTACCAAATGCTGGTTAGCAATACCAATACCGGCGCTATTACGCGCAACAATGGTTTTGTTAGTAGCGTGGGCGCGGGCAATTTAGCGCGGGCCACCAACAGCACCGGTATTTACAATTTTCCCACCGGTTCGCCTTCGTATAATAACCCGCCGTCAATTTTCCGTCCGGTGGATATGACGCCTGCTTCGGGCGGCGCTGATATATACGGTGCTTGCCTGGTAAAAGACGATGCCACTAACGATGGCTATAACGTAAACTCGCTTGATAATACTTTGTGCAAAGTAAACCCCAATTTCTATCACCGTTTGTATCATAGCAATGGCGCTGATGCAACAGCCCTTACCATGTATTACAGTTCAGGCGCCGATGGTGATTGGACCGATGAGGCCCATTGGAAAAATAGTGTTTGGAATTATCTCGGCGCGGCTTCGACTGGCAGTGGCATGGGTATGTCAACAGTTACGGTAAATAGTGTAAGCGACTTTAATCCCGAACCTTTTGCCCTGGCCCGCAAAAAATTTGCGCTCGATGCAGGCCCCGATGTTACTATTACCGAAGGGCAGTCTGCGCAGCTTACGCCTTCGGTAGGCGCCTCCAGTGGTTCAACCATTACATGGACCCCCGACCAGGATTTGAGCTGTGCCGATTGTGAAGACCCGGTGGCTTCGCCAACCGCTACCACGCGCTATACTATTGAAGTAACCGATGCCGGAGGCTGTTCGGTGTCTGATTCATTGCTGGTAACTGTAACTAATTCAGGAATATTGATACCTACCGCCTTTTCCCCCAATGGCGATGGTGTAAACGATATATTCCATGCATTAAATAAGAATATTGTAAAAATTGACCTGCAGGTGTACAACAGGTGGGGTGAAAAAGTTTTTGAAACCGACGACTTCACCGTAGGCTGGGATGGCACCTATAAAAACGATAAACAGGATATGGGCGTTTACGTTTGGGAATGTTCCTACATGCTGCAGGGCGATAAAAAGACAAGGTTCGCAAAGGGTAACGTTACCCTTATCCGTTAGCACACACTAACATAAAAACATTTTATTATTTAATTGAATTTTTTTCCTATGCGGAAAGAGCTACTTCTTACTCTCATATTATCAGCGGTGCTGTGCTTTGGCATACAGGCACAAAACACACAGAACGTAGGTATTGGTACCACCACGCCCGATGCCAGTTCATTGCTCGAGTTGAAATCTACCAATAAAGGCATTTTGATTCCACGCTTAAATTCGGCCCAGCGCCTGGCTATTAATAACCCCGCCACCGGCTTGCTGGTTTACGATACTAATGTGCAGTGTTTCTTTTATTATAACGGCACTCAATGGGTATCTCTTTGCTCGGGTGGACAAAGTAACGGCCCTACTGGCGCTACCGGCCCCACCGGCCCTCCGGGGTTGTTCGGCCCTACCGGTCCTACCGGCGAAAATGGCTTACAGGGTAGCGATGGCCCCACCGGCCCTACTGGTGCGGCTGGCGCCACAGGCGCAAATGGCGCCAATGGCCCCGGCTATTTGGCTACATCCACTTCCTCGCTTACACTATCATTGGGTAACCATACTTTAACCACGCAGTCGGGCCTGGCTTATTTGCCTAACGACCGTGCGCGCGTTTCTTTCAGTGCCACTAATTATATGGAAGGCCCTGTGGTTGCTTATGCCGGAACAAGTTTAACGGTTAATGTTGACCGCTTTGTTGGCGCCGGAACTTATTCTTTATGGAATATAGGTATTGCTGGCGATGTGGGTGCGGCAGGGCTTGCCGGGGTAACAGGCTCAACTGGCGCCACCGGCCCTCAGGGCTTGCAAGGGGTAACCGGTGCTAATGGTACCACCGGAACTGCTGGTGTAACTGGCCCTACGGGCCCAACCGGTCCTACAGGCCCACAAGGCAATACAGGTGTTCAGGGCAATACTGGTGCTACAGGCCCACAAGGCGATACAGGTGCTCAGGGAAGTACTGGTGCTACAGGCCCACAAGGTGACACTGGCTTACAGGGAAATACTGGCGCGACTGGCCCACAGGGAGATACAGGTGTACAAGGTAACACAGGCGCTACCGGCCCACAAGGTGATACCGGTGCAACTGGCCCGCAAGGTGATACAGGTGTTCAGGGCAAT
>DASZPC010000562.1:0-2981 GCA_035550455.1 Chitinophagales bacterium
ACTCCCCCCCAGCCTGCCGTTATTAGCTATGGTTTGCAAACTGCGCAACACAGGTATGCTGCGGTCGCTGTCTTTCCATATAGCATCAACAAAATCGCCTGAAGGCAGGTGTAATTGGTCTTTCGATATGGTTTTCGACTGGTGGCTCAGCAAATAATTGGCCTTTTCTTCGCCTAATAACTTAGCTATTTGTGCTGCGGTCATGAACTGGATTTTGAGGGGACAAATGTAAAAATTTGGGCGAAACTGTTACAGCAGCGATGCGAACGCCGAGGGGAAAATGCCTATTAATAAAATAAGCAGCACGCACACGCCAATAACAAATGTATAAGATGGCTTTACAGTAAACGCAACCTCGGCAGGCTCTTTGGTGTACATAGCCAATACTACTTTAAAGTAATAGTAAACAGCTACAATAGAATTAACTACCGCAAAAATGGTAATATATACGTGGCCTGTTTTAACCGCCTCAGTAAATACGTAATACTTACCAAAGAACCCGGCAAAAGGTGGAATGCCAGCCATTGAAAGCATAGCCAGTGTAAGCGCGCCAGCCAGCCAGGGCTTTGTTTTGCCCAACCCGTTAAAGGCATCAATTTTTTCGCTTTGGGCATTACTGGCCACAACAATAGCTATGGCAAAAGCAGCTACCGATGTAAGGCCATAAGCCAGCGCATAATAAAACAAGGCGTTTGCCGAATTGCCGTATACGCTTAAAATGGCCATCATTAAATAACCAGCATGAGAAATGCCCGAAAATGCCAGTAAGCGTTTAAACGAATCCTGTTGCAGTGCCGTAAAATTGCCTATGGCAAGGGTAAGGGCAGTAACTGCCGAAAATACCCAGGCATAAGTTTGCATAGCGGGTAAAAAGCAAGTGCTGAACAGCCTGTAAAATGCCCCAAAAGCTGCAATCTTGGCAAGGGTGGCCATAGTAAGTGTAATCAGGGTTGGCGAGCCTTCATAAACATCGGGCGCCCAGAAATGGAAAGGAGCTGCCGATACTTTAAAAAACAAAGCCATCATAATCATCCCAGCCCCTATATAAAACATAGCGCCGGGCATAACCTGCGCTTTCAATCGGGCAATTTCGTAAACATCAAAGGTGCCGGTTTCACCGTAAATCAAAGCAATACCAAACAACAATATCCCCGATGCAAAACTGCCCATCAGAAAGTATTTCATACCCGCTTCGTTAGAGCGTATGTCCTTTCTTTTACTGCCTGCCAGAATGTAAAGGGAAATAGAAAGCACTTCAAGCCCAAGGAAAAACATTACCAGGTTACCAAATGAAACCAGGGCAATACCACCACACAGGGTAAAAATGAGAATGGCTAAATAGTCGGATAATTTACTTTGCTCGTTTTTGTAAAAATTACCGCTCAGTATTAATATCAGTATCCCCAACATAATCAGCAACCCAGAAAAGGCCACTGAATAGTTGTCAACCAAAATCATGTTTTGGTAAAAACCCTGGTTTACGCCCCAACCAGTGCCAAAATTTAAGGCCAGTATTACAGCTAAACCGGCAACACAAATTGGCAATACCCATTTGCGCAGATTAAGCATTTCAGCCAACATGCATATTAAACCAAGTGCCGATGTATATACTAAGGTCTTCATTTACGTCTTTACTATTCTCTACTTACTTTCAAAAAATACTTCCCTGCCTTACAACATAATTCATAATATTATCCAAAGCCGGATGCACCAGATCCAATATCGGTTTTGGATAAACACCTACTATAAATATTACGGCAATTGCCGGGATAAACACTGCCCATTCACTCCATTTCAGGTCGGTAAAAGTTTCAGTTGATGCATTGGTTTCTCCGAGCATGGTATATTGGTACATTTTAAGCATATAAACCGCGCCCAAAATGATGGTAAGCCCCGCAACAACAGCCAGCCATGTATTGTACTCATACACGCCAAACAATAGCAAAAATTCGCCTATAAAACTGTTGGTGGTGGGCAATGCCACGGCAGCTAAAACCACAATCATAAAACAGGTGGCAAACTTAGGGGCTACCCTGCGTATGCCGCCCAATTGCGAAATATCGTTGGTACCGGTACGCTGCAAAATAATATCGGCAGCAAAAAACAAGGCTACCACGTTCACCCCGTGCGAAAACATTTGCACTACCGAACCTTCAAAGCCCTCCATAGTTAATGTAAATATACCTGCGGCTATAAGGCCTACGTGCGCTAAAGATGAATAGGCCAATAGCTTTTTTAAATCGGCCTGCTGTATCGCAATTACCGAACCGTACACCACACCTATAACGGCCAACACAATTATAAACGGTGTTAAAGCCATTACTCCAACAGGAACTATAGGCAGCAGCCAGCGCAATAAACCATATAACCCCATTTTAAGCATAATACCAGCCAACAGCATAGTTCCGGCGGCAGGCGCCTCTTTATAAGTATCGGGCTGCCATGTGTGGAAAGGGAAAATAGGCACCTTAATGGCAAAAGCAACAAAAATGGCGGCAAACACAAGTATCTGCTCGCGCCGGGGCAGGTTCAGTGCATAAAGTGCATTTATATCAAAAGTACCTGCGCGGTTGTATAGCCATATAAAGCCTACCAGCATAAACAGCGAACCGGCAAGTGTGTATACAAAAAACTTAAATATGGCGCGGTTGCGGAATTCCCTGTCACGGCCTTCGCCCCAAAGCAGGGCAATAAAGTAAATGGGAATAAGGGCCAGTTCCCAAAACACATAAAACAAAAAGGCATCCGATGCAGCAAATACGCCAATTAATGCAAACTGCATCAGCAATACGAGCCCGTAAAAACTCTTGGCATTATCAATCTCCTTTTGAAAAGTGGTAAGGATAATAAGCGGCACTAGAAAGGTGGTTAGCAATATCAGTATAATGCTTAGCCCGTCAATAGAAAGCAGGAATGAAATCCGGGGGTTACTAATCCATTCATGGGCCAGCACCATATTCGCCATACCCGAATGGCTAAAC
>DASZPC010000563.1:0-3915 GCA_035550455.1 Chitinophagales bacterium
CCCGGCGTTGATGGTATAATCATAAAAATCCACAACACAAATTGCCTGGCAAATATTTCCAGCATATCCAGGGGCCCGGTTGAAAAAGCATACAAAATGGCATTTACCATTAAGTAACGGGCAGCCCAGTTAAAACAGGTGGCTATCATCATCCTTATCCAAAACCACCATTCGCGGTTTTTGTATTCATAGGCAGTAATCTCTATCTCATCGCCAAAATGTACCAGGCTGCTGCTTAGCCGGCTTAACCACCGCAGGCGCGATAGCTTATGAAAAAACCTTTTAGTGGTGTGTGGCAGCCAAAAAAGGGCAACACCAAAAAATATAGCAGCCGCGCATATTATTGCGTAACCTATCCATGCCTCCGATGCCAGTGTGCGCACCGCAGTCATTACTCTGTGCCCCTCCAGGCTTGAGCAGTCGGCAGATACCGCCAGCATTTGCGGCCCAAGCATGCCATATAAAACCGCAAAAGCTATTACAAAAAAAACATTGTCAAGAAAAGTGTTTAGCAGTATGGCGGCCATACTACGCCCATAGCTAAGCCCGCTTCTTTTAAGTACATAAAGTGTAAACGCAACCTCGCCAAGTTTTGGGGTTATAGCCGCGCCAAACTCCCACATTATAATAGTTTGCACGGTTTTTAACCAACTCAGCTTCTCACCGGTGCTAAGCCTTATTTTATACATAAAGGCAAAATCGCGCACCAGCAGGGCTACTAAAGCTAAACCCAGGCCTGTAACAAGTTTCGGGGTCAGGCGTATGTTTTCAAGCGCACGCGGGTCAAAATTGCCGATAATCAGGTACAGCGAAACACCAATGCCAATAAGCACCGGTACGGCCAGGCGCCTCATGTTCACCTTCTGCCCTTGTTCAGCGGCGGTTTCGCTCATTTTTATTGCTTAACTTTTGAAAAACAACGGGGATGTATAATACCTGTACCCTCAACCTTAAAAACTGCTGATTGCTAACGGGGGTTAATTTTCCTGCCCTTCAAGAATTACTTCTTCCTGCTGGCCCGGTTCGGCTTTTTCAATCCAGAAATTATTGTAGCCTTCCCCTATAAGTATTTTTAATTGCTGCTCTTGTATTAATTCCAAAACCGAAAGGAATACAAACACGGCATGTACGCGGTTTTCAACCCCTTCAAAAATGCTTTCAAAAGCGGCTTTTGTTCCCGGCTTCAATTTTTCAAGCAACAGCATTTTTTCGCCGGTAATGGTATAGGGCGGGGTTTCAACCGTATGTATAACCTTGTTCTTTTCACGCGCCACGCGGTCCAGCACATTCTGAAACGCTTTCAGCAACCTGAACATCGTCAGGCTCTGCATTTCAAACTCGGTTTCAAACATGGCAGCAATCTGCTGTGTTTCATTTACCGCATTGCCGCGCTTATTAATGTTTTGACGGTCTTCTTCCAGCTTACGTAAAGCTTCGGTGGCTTCTTTGTACTTTTTGTACTCAATCAGCCTGTTTACCAGTTCTTCGCGCGGGTCAATTTCCTGGCCGGTTACAGGGTCTACCTCTTTACGGGGCAGCAGCATTTTGGCCTTAATGCGCATTAAAGTAGCCGCCACCAATATAAACTCGCTGGCCAGCTCAATATTCAGCATTTCCATGCCATTTATAAATGACAGAAAATCATCGGTTATTTTCGAAATCGGGATGTCGTAAATATCCAACTCATCGCGTTCAATAAAAAACAGCAACAAATCGAAGGGCCCTTCAAACTGGGGCAATTTTATTTCGTAGGTATCCTGCATTTTTCCGGAAGTGCGAATATAAGCTTTGAAAGGAAACTTTTTCCCGATTAAATTTGTTAATTGCAATACTAAATGGATACCTCAAAACCCATAGTAAACAAAGTAGCGCAAAAGGCCATTATTACCCTTAACCTGGAGGATTATTTCCCCCTTGAAAGTGAGGTAACGGCCATTGACATGGCTAATTTCCTGTTCAAAGGGCTTATCCTGCGCGAAGGTGATTTCAGGCAGGCAGTAGCCGAAACCGATTGGCCGGCTTACAAAGATAAATATGTTGCTATCCATTGCTCCGCTAATGCCATAATACCACTATGGGCATATATGGTGCTTAGTGCCGAACTGGCCCCTTATGCCAAAGATATTGCCGCCAGTAGCCCTGCACATGCTCCTGAAATATTTTTATACCGCAACCTCGCCAAACTTGATATGGAACCCTTTGCGGGCCAAAGGGTGGTGGTAAAAGGCTGCGGCGAAAGGCAGGTGCCCGAAGCTGCTTTTGTGCAAATTACAAAGCAATTAACACCGGTTGCACGCGTTATAATGTATGGCGAGCCTTGTTCAACCGTTCCGGTTTTTAAAAAATCAGTTCAATAAAAAATTCTTGCCATTGCAGCCAGCCAAAAAGCGGATTATTGTTGCGGGGTTCATCCTCGTATTATTATTGGGCACCTCAGTAGCCCTGCTTTCCCATTTCAATTATTTTTCGGCAAACCGGGCCAATATTATAACCGAGGCTAAAAACAACTGTCCCGGCATTAAATGGCTGAAACCGGTTGATAGCACCCAGCTTTATATGCCGGTTGAAATTACCGGCGACCTTTACTTTGCCGGCGAAAAAGTACCGCTTGACGACCCCGATATTAAAGAGCGGCTTGAACGCGAATTACTCATAAATGTAAACTGGCGCTCAAACACCCTGTTATGCATGAAAATGGCCAACCGCTACTTTGGAGAAATCGAAAAAGTATTAAAAGAAGAAGGCGTGCCCGATGATTTTAAATACCTGGCCATGATTGAAAGCAACTTCAGGCTGGAAGCATCGCCCGCAGGGGCCGTTGGGTTTTGGCAAATGGTTAAAGGTACTGCCAAAGATTACAACCTTGAGGTAAACGATGAAGTAGATGAGCGCTATAACGAAGAAAAAGAAACCCGTGCCGCCTGTTCATTTTTAAAAGATGCCAAAGAAAAACTTGGCAACTGGACCCTCGCTGCAGCTTCCTACAACATGGGCGTGCCATCCATGATACAACGCGTTAAAGACCAAAAAATAAACAACTATTACGAAATGTACTTTAACCCCGAAACATCGAGGTACATCTTCAGGATATTGGCAATGAAAATAATTTTTGCTGACCCCAAAAGCGCCGGTTATGCGGTACAACCCACCGACCTTTACCAGCCTTACAATTATAAAACCGTAACGGTTGATACCGCCATAACCAGCGTTGCTGACTTTGCCGCCGGTTTTGGCTTACAATACCGCCATATAAAAATGCTGAATCCCTGGTTGCGCGATGCCCGCCTTACTAACCGCGACCATAAAAAGTACGAGATAAAAATCCTGCTGAACCAATAATTTTTTAAAAAAAACTAAGCCGGATATTTTTTACCGAAGAAAGCATATACCTCTTTCAAAACCCTGTCCTGTTCGGCCTGGCCTATGTCATGAAAAAGCGGTAACCGCAACAGCCGCTGGCTATCGCGGGTGGTGTATTTATCCTCTCCAATAAATTTGCCCGCCTTTTTACCAAACTCCGATGAATGTAGCGCTATGTAATGAAAGGCCGCCTCAATACCTTTTCTGGCAAGCATATCCATTAGCCCTGCACGTGTATGCAGGTTAGGTGTTTTTATTATAAAGTTGTGCCCGTTATGTACACAACCTGCGGGTATTTTTAAAAGCTCAATATCACCTGCCTTTTCCAGGGCCGTAAAAAATTGTTGATAGTAGTTCCACTTAGCCATGCGTGCCGCGGTAATTTTTTCAACCCCCTTTAACTGCTCCAGCAACACACGGGCAAGCATTTCACTCATGTAGCAATTAGAGCCCAACCCTTTCCACTCATACTCATCCACTTTGCCTGCTAAAAAATCAGCCTTATTCGTGCCGTTCTCATAAGCAATATTCAACTGTGGCAAAAAAGATTCGTTG
>DASZPC010000564.1:0-12060 GCA_035550455.1 Chitinophagales bacterium
TTTTTAGCGCGCGACCGTTACGGCATTAAGCCGCTGCATGTGTACAACCACAATGGGTTAATTGCTTTTGCCAGCGAACTTAAAGCGCTGTTCAGGTTTCCGTTGCATTTTGAAATTGATTATGTGTCGCTGGGGCTTTATCTTCAACTTAACTATATACCCGGGCCTAACAGTATTTTAAACCACGTAAGCAAATTAAACCCGGGCGGCTATGCGGTTATTGACCGTAATGGCGCTTATGAAACCGGCACTTGGTACACTACGCCATATACCCCCGGTGAAAAAATAAAAGAAACTGATGCACCCAATTACGAAACGGCAAAAAAAGATTTAAAGCAATTGGTGGAGGCTGCTGTTGAAAGAAGGCTTGTATCGGATGTTCCGCTGGGTTCCTTTTTGAGCGGCGGGGTTGATTCTTCCATTGTTTCATTATGCGCTTCTAATAAAATAAAACACCTGAACACCTTTTCAATTGGGTATAAGGACGAACCTTTTTTTGATGAAACCAATTATGCCAACCTGGTGGCAAAAAAACTTGGCACGGAGCATACGGTTTTTGCGGTTTCGAATGACGATATGTTCAACAACATGTTTTCAGTGCTGGATTATATTGACGAACCTTTTGCCGACTCATCGGCACTTGCCGTTTATATGCTAAGCCAAAAAACACGCGAAAAAGTGACCGTTGCTTTATCGGGCGATGGAGGCGATGAACTTTTTGCAGGCTACAACAAGCATAAGGCCGAGCAAAAAGCGCGGGCAACTAACCTGTTGAATACCCTGTTAAAAACAGGCTTACCGGTTTTTAAAATGCTACCTAAATCGCGGCATTCGCGTATGGCCAATATTTTCCGCCAGTTGGAACGTTACTCGGGCGGCTTACAGTTGTCTGCTGCCGGGCGCTACTGGGCCTGGTGTAGTTTTCAAGGCAAGCAAAGCGTACTAAGCCTGTTTAAAAATAAAGCCACAGTTAATGAGGCCGAACTGGATAAACGGCAGCATGCTTTTATTGATGTAATAAAAGAAGGTGGCGATATAAATGATGTGTTGTACGCTGACACCCGGCTGGTTTTGCCCGGTGACATGCTTACTAAAGTTGACCTGATGAGTATGGGCAATAGCCTTGAGGTGCGCGTACCCCTGCTTGATTATACGGTGGTTGATTATGCTTTTTCGTTGCCAGGTTCGTACAAAATAGCGGGCAACAACGGCAAGCGGATTTTAAAAGATGCATTCAGGGATTCGCTGCCTGCTGAAATTTTCGACCGGCCTAAGCACGGTTTTGAGGTGCCCATGCTTAAATGGCTGCGCACAGGGCTTAAAAATCTTATTGAAAACGAATTACTGGAACAAAGTTTTATACAGCAACAGGGTATTTTTGATTACGCAGAGATTAAAAAGCTGAAGGAAAAGCTTTATTCCGCTAACCCCGGAGATATACACGCTATTATGTGGGGATTGGTGGTTTTTCAGTATTGGTATAAAAAGTATTTTGCCGCCCATGCCAAAAGTACTTAGAATAATTAACCGCCTTAACCTGGGCGGACCTACGTACAATGCGGCGTATTTAAGCAAGTACCTGGAGCCAGAGTTTGACACTTTGCTTGTATCGGGCATGCGCGATGACAGCGAGGAGAGTTCAGAGTTTATTGTAAAGCAGCTTGACCTTCACCCGGTATATATACCTGAAATGTACCGCGAGCTACACCCCTTCCGCGATTACAAATCCTACTACCGCCTGCGCAAAATTATTGATGAATTTAAACCTGACATTGTTCATACACATGCAGCCAAGGCAGGTGCAGTAGGCAGGTTGGCGGCGCTACACAGCAATGTGCCGGTTATAGTGCATACCTTTCATGGCCATGTTTTTCACTCTTACTTCAACCCGGTTAAAACAAGGATGTTCCTTGAAATAGAACGTTACTTTGGCCAACGTACCACAAAAATTATAACACTCAGCCCTACGCAGCTAAATGAGTTAAGCACCGTTTACAAGGTAGCCCCCGCCGAAAAATTCAGCATCATCCCGCTTGGTTTCGACCTTGAACGATTTGAAACAAACCAGGAGGAAAAACGTGCAGCTTTCAGAAAGAAATACAACCTTGATGAGGATGAGATAGCAATAGGTATTGTAGGCCGGTTGGTGCCTATAAAAAACCACGGGCTGTTTTTAACCGCCCTGAAAATGGTGAGCGGTAAATCTTCAAAAAAAATACGTGCTTTTATTATTGGCGACGGCGAAACAAGGCCCGCGCTCGAAAAAACGGCACAGGAACTCGGGCTTAAATTCAACAACCAGGATTTAACCGAAAAGAATGTGCTTACTTTTACCAGTTGGATAAAAGAAATTGATGTGTCGAATGCCGGGATGGATATAATTGCCCTTTGCTCAAACAACGAAGGCACACCGGTTAGCCTGATAGAGGCTCAGGCATCGGGCAAGCCTATTGTTGCCACTAATGTGGGTGGCATTGAAAACATTGTAGTGCCCGGAGAAACCGCCCTGCTCTCAAAAGTAGGCAATGCAGAAGCCTTTGCCGAAAACCTGTTACGACTGGTTGAGGATAGCGGGCTGCGCAGGGCCATGTCGGAAAAAGGAGCAGGGTTTGTTCGCAACAAATTCAGCTTTAGGCGCTTATGTGCCGATACCGGCAGGCTGTACCATCAATTATTACAAAACACCACTACGGGCAAAGATTAAAAAGGCTTCTGTTTTTTTTATACGTTTGCAGCTAATAGATACATGAAAAAATACCGGGGTTTTCTTTTTGCGATTTTATTTATAACCCTGTTGCCTTCGTGCAGGCTACTATACCCCAGCCTAATGTTTCGGCAGAAGGACTATCAGTTTTTTGAATTAGCGCAAAAACAGATTGACCAGTATGTTATACAGCCCGGTGATGAACTAAGCGTGCGCCTATATACTCGTGATGGTTTTAAATTAATAGATGTGCTTACTGCGGCAACCTCTAACTCTTCAACAGGCACTAGCAGCAATAGCAATTTCAACTCAAACAATGCCATTACCTATTTGGTTGATCAAGAGGGCTTTGTAAGGCTGCCCATATTGGGGGAAATGTTTGTTAAAGGTTATACGGAAAAGGAACTACAACGCGTATTAGCCGAAAAATTTTCGGCTCTGTTTGTTGATCCATTTATTATTACTAAAGTGACCAACCGCAGAGCCTTGGTTTTCAGGGGCGGTACGGGTAGTGTAGTTAGCCTTAACGATGCCCCAACCAGCCTTCTTGAAGTTATTGCAAAAGCCGGTGGCCTTACACAGGAAAGCAAAGCTTACAAGATAAAAGTAATAAGAGGCGACCTTAAAAACCCCCAGGTAATGCTTATTGACCTTTCAACACTGGAAGGTGTGCGAAAGGCCGATTTGATTGTGCAGTCGAACGATATTATTTATATTGAGGAAAGAAGGCAAAACGCAGCTGCCGTTATCCTTTCTGAAATAAGCCCATACCTGGGCTTGGTTTCCACCATTGCAACATTAGTAATCCTGGTAAAAGCTTTTGGAAAATAACAATAAAGATATAGAACTGGGTTCCTCGGGTCCGGTTGATGATTTCAACCTGGGGCTATTAATTTTTGTAATCAATAAGTCCATAGTATGGATGGTATTAATTATCATTTTATCTGTTTCAGGAGCCTTTATTTATCTGCGATATGCCCCGCCTATTTACCAAGCCACGACTACCCTGATGTTAAAGGAAGAAAAATCAACCGAGATATTGGGCCTGAAAGATCTTTTGAAAGAACCCGACCAGCAGGTTGAAATAAGTCGCGAAATACAACTGCTTAAATCAAACCTATTTGTTCAAAGAGTGGTTAAAGACCTCCCTCTTCAGATTAGCTATTTTAAAGAGGGCAAAACCAAGTTTGTTAATACCGACCTTTATGTTGGTTCTCCTTTCGAAGTGACAGGCAAGGTAAAGTCGTCCATGATTTACGATGTTCCTGTTTATGTACGCCTTATATCACCCCGACAGGTACAAATAGTTTTTACTATGGAGGACAAGGAACAGGAGTATACCGGCGACACCGGCAGCCTGTTTACCAATTCTTTTTTCGATATCAGGGTACATATAAGGGGCGATATTGATGCCGAAGACCTGAAAGGTTATTACTACTTTGAGTTTAAGGACGCGAATGATATGATAAGCGAGGTGGCCGATAAAATCGAGATTTTGCCCCTTGATGCTTCCACAAAAACCATCAAACTTCAGTATAAAGACCGCAACCCCCAGCGCGCCAAGGACATAATGGCTACTGTGGCTGATGAGTTCATAAAATTTGATGTAGAGCGAAAAAATGAAAGCCTGTACAACATTCTGCGCTTTATAAATAACCAGATAGACACCTTTGCCAATGCCGCCAGTGAATTAGAGGATTCAATAACCGGTTTAAAAATAAATGACAAATATGTTGAACCAAGCAATGATTACCTGAACTCCCTGGCTGAGAAATCGATGGATTACGATTCAAAGTTCAGGGATATTGATTACGATATTTCGTTAATGCGCAGTTTTAAGCAATTGCTTACCCGTAGTAAAGAGTATGGCAATTTGCCCAGCCTTAATTTCAGGGTTTCCACTATAACCTTTGAGCCGGAAATAGCAGCTATAAATACGCTACAACAACAAAGAAATGTACTATTGCTCGATGCCACGGTGGAGCACCCGGAAATAAGGCTACTGGATAAACAAATAGAGGATCAAAAAATAAAGCTGAACAAGACCATTGATAATACAATTACCGGTTTACAGGACAGTAAATCGTTATTGCGTGATGAATATCAAAAATACCTTGATGAAATTTCGCGCATGCCGGAGCTACAAAGTAAATACCAGCAGCTTGATAAAATAAGCGATACCAAAAACGATTTTGTAATGAACCTATATGATCAAAAGGCACAATACCTTATTGCCAGTGCAGGTATTGTGTCTGATTATGTAGTGTTGGAAAAGGCGAAAAATGAAACCGAGCCCGTATCGCCAAACACCAATATGGTAAAGATAGCCGGGTTTGCCATAGGCCTGCTTATCGGTTTAATAATGATAGTAATACGCTACCTGCTGCAAAACACTATCAGCTCGGTTGAAGATATTGAAAAGAAAACCACAGCCCCGCTTTTAGGCATAATACCTACATATAAAGAAGACCTCGAGCGTTCGCAAATTGTAGTTACGCAGGACCCGAAATCGGCCATTACAGAATCCTTCAGGGCCTTGCGAACAAACCTGCAGTTTATTAGTAATACCCCGGGGCCCAAAATACTTTCAACCACCAGTACTATTCCCGGCGAAGGAAAAACCTTTGTTTCGCTTAATACAGCTGCCATACTTACCCTATTAAATAAAAGGGTAATTATTCTTGATTTTGACATGCGCAAACCCAGGCTTGACCGGATTTTTGAGGTGGAAAGCCACAAAGGCATAAGCACCATACTTAGCGGGCAAACGGGCGTAGATGAGTGTATTATGGAATCGGGCCTTCCGCACTTAGATTTTATTACATCGGGGCCGGTGCCGCCTAACCCATCGGAGTTAATACTTTTACCCAAGCTTCATGAAGTATTGGCATACCTGAAAACAAAGTACGACTATATTATTATTGATACCCCGCCTATTGGGCTTGTAACCGATGCGTTGGAAATATTGAAAATTTCGGATTACCCTATTTATATATTACGTGCTGCATATTCAAACCGCAATTTTGTATACAGCATTAACCGCATTATTACTGAAAGTAAAATCAAAAACCTTTCAATAGTGGTGAACGATTACGGCAGGGGTGCATCGGGCTATAGTTATAGCTACGGCTATAATTACAGCTACAGCTATGGGTACGGTTATGGTTATTATGGTAGTAAATACGGGCAAGGTTATTATACCAGTACCCCGAAACAAGCCCCCACGTCCTGGATTAAAAAAATATTTGGCGCTAAATAATTAGTGCATGATTGAGGATCAGCAATACCTAATAGCCTTTTTGGCGCTCTTTTTTCTTATAAGCGCGTTCTTCTCGTTTATGATAAACTGGCTGTTTCTTAAGTTTTCATTTAACCTGGGGGTGCGCGACAAAACTGCTATTAACCAGGTGCGGTGGTCGGCCAATGTAAAGCCGGCCATAGGCGGTATTTCTTTCTTCATCATATTCCTCATTTCTATTTCGGTAATTGGTACTTTGCCACGGCAAAGCGATTACCTGCTCGATAAACACCTTATAGGCATTATTGGTTCCACCAGCCTTGGGTTTTTACTTGGGTTGGCAGATGATGCTTATAATACCAACCCACTGGCAAAATTCATCATCCAGTTGTCCTGCGCTTTCATCCTCATAATTTCGGATGTATACATTAAGGTTACCGGCAATGCGGCGTTTGATTTTATAATTACCATTATATGGGTAATAGGCCTGATGAATTCAATAAACATGCTCGATAATATGGATGCCATTACCGCCACCATATCTATGAGCATTATTGCCGGCCTTATATCGGTAATAGCTTTTACTGCACCCTTCAGTAACTCGTTTTACCTGGTAATGCTGATAGGTGTGTTGGGCGCCCTTTCGGGTTTTCTGTTTTTTAACTGGAACCCTTCAAAAATTATTATGGGCGATACCGGAAGCCAGTTTTTGGGAGTATTTCTTGCCTCTACCAGTATTTTGTTCTTCTGGGATTTTAAAGACCCCGGTTCTACCGCCTTTATACAGCTTAAACAGTTTGTTACCCCTATGCTTTTTTTTATTGTTCCGTTAATTGATACTACTACAGTTACCATAAGAAGGTTAATGCGCAAGCAGTCGCCTTTTGTGGGGGGCAAAGACCATATTACACACCACCTGGCCTATTTAGGCCTGCCCGATAAAGGTGTGGCCATTGTGCTTATCCTTACTTCGTTGTTGTCGTTGCCCATGGTATTGTTATTAGTTACCAAAACTGTGGAATGGACCCCGCTTATTACGCTTGCTGCCTTTGCCTATTTTGTGGTTGTTTTTACCATTTTCCAAATACTTTATAACATAGGCAAGGCTAAACACAAAGCCCGCCAGGCCCGGCCCTAATGCCATAGCGCATATTTTTTCCTTTCTAATGTTTCTTAACAATTAAGGTGTGGTTAAGCCGCTGTTTCCGGTTTTTTAATTTACTTACAGCGTAAATTAAACACCTCAACCCGTGGAGTTTTTGTTGAAAATTGAGTATCGAAAAACCCACAATCCTGCTGCATTAGTATATATTTTAGTAAAAAACCTAAAGCACTATGGAATCAGTAATCAAAGCAAAATGGCGAAACCTTGATGGTTCGCGGATTGAACTGCCAATAGCCGATGCAGTGGAAAGGGCGCTACTACGCGAAAAAGAAGCGGGCAATAAAGTTAAAGTTTGCATAGGCACCGACTCGCAGGTGCGTGGCAACGAAACAGAATACGCCACCGTAATAGTTATTTTGCGCAAAGGGCGTGGTGGGTTTATGTTTATTAATAACGATAAAACCCGCAACAAAATGACCCTGAAAGAACGCTTGTTAATTGAGGTTTCGCGCTCTATTGAAATTGCCTACCACCTTTGCCCTTTATTTGATAAATACAATACCGAGTTGGAAGTGCATGCCGATATTAATACCAACCCGCGCTTTGGCTCTAACACGGCATTAAGCGAAGCAATGGGCTACATCATTTCAATGGGCTTTACATTTAAAGCCAAACCCGATGCCCATGCCGCCAGTTGTTGTGCCAACAAAGTAGTGTAGGTTTTTTGCTATCACCAGGTCATTTTACCATAATATACCACCAGGTTCAAAAAGCGCGGTTTTACTAAGTAAATTGGACTAATTTTATCCTTTGGTAACCTTTATTTAATATCTCAGGCATAGTTTAGCTGCCGGTAAAACCCCATGCCTAATGGAAATAAATGACTTGAAAATACTGCTGGTAGACGATGAAACAGATGTGCTTGATTTTATGAAGTACAATCTGGAAAAAGAAGGCTTTTGGGTTTACACCGCACGCGACGGGGCCGAAGCTATTCAACTGGCGAAAAAAGTAAACCCACAGTTAATTATCCTCGACCTGATGATGCCAAAACTTGATGGCATTGAAACATGCCGCGAACTGCGCGCTATGCCCGAGTTTAAAAACACCTTAATTACATTTCTTACCGCGCGCGATGAAGACTATTCGCAAATTGCAGGTTTTGAAGTGGGCGCCGATGATTATATAACCAAGCCTATTAAGCCACGTGTATTTATAAGCCGTATAAAGGCGCTGCTGCGCAGGCTTGAAACCAGCGATGGCTCGTTGAAAGTAAATGTGGGCGATATTGAAATTGACCGCGAAAGGTATATTGTATTAAAAGCCGGCAAAGAAAAAACCCTGCCCCGTAAAGAATTTGAATTAATGAACCTGCTTGCCTCAAAACCGGGCCGTGTATTTAAACGCGAAGAAATTTTGAGCAAAGTATGGGGTAACGATACCATTGTAGGCGATCGCACTATTGATGTACACATCCGCAAGTTGCGCGAAAAAATTGGTGACGACTACTTTAAAACCATTAAGGGCATTGGTTACAAATTCGATGCCTGATTAAGCGGCTGCATTAGCTATAACCACCGTTTTTTTTAATTTTTGCTTTATCCAAGCCGGCAGTGTGGTTTGGGGTTTTAATTATTTACAGTGGGGCAACCATACCGCATAGCCGTTTTAAGCTATAACAAAAGCAAGTATTCTGAAACCTTTATCCAAAACCAGGTAAAGCATTTAGAGGGCGAAGTACATTATTTATACGGCGGCGCCCCCCCGCGCTTTTATGGTAACGACGAGCCGCTTGTACGGCCCGACGTGTTTTCGTTTTTAAAGCAGGTAAAAGCAAACGAGGGCGCCGAAGAAAAACTACTGGCGGCTATTGAAAACTACCTGGTTCAAAACCGTATAGATGTAGTGCTTGCTAATTATGCCATAACCGCATTACCTGTAATGGAAATTTGCCAGCGCCGCAAAATCCCCCTTGTTGTTCATTTCCACGGCTGGACCGCCTATCGCAACACCGTGCTGGAGCAATATGGCCAGCAGTACCCGCGCCTCTTTAAAATTGCCACTGATATAATTGCTGTATCGCAGGATATGAGCCATCAACTACAAAAACTTGGTGCGCCCGAAAAAAAGATATCGGTAATACCATGCGGCGCCGATGAAGAGCTGTTTACCTATACCCACCACAGTAAAAACCCTCCTGTATTTCTATCTATCGGGCGTTTTTGCGATACCAAAAACCCGCACCTAACACTACTGGCATTTAGCATAGCTGCACAAAAAATAAAGGGCGCTAAACTTATTATGGCCGGTGGCGATGAGGGTTTGCTTAACACCTGCCACACCCTGGTAAAAGCACACGGCATTGAAAACCGGGTTGAGTTTAAAGGGGTGCAAACACACCAACAGGTAGCACAGTTAATGCATCGTTCATTTGCTTTAGTGCAGCACTCGGCAACAACTATTCAGGGCGAAAAAGAAGGCACACCGGTTACCGTACTGGAGGCTGCCCTTAGCGGCCTGCCGGTTATAGCTACAAAACACGGGGGAATTGCCGATATTTTTACCGATAATGAAAATGCCCTTTTGTGTGCTGAGTTTGACGTGGAAACAATGGCCGCCAACATGGTTAAATTAGCTACAGAAACTATGCTTGCAGAAAGGTTGGCCCAAAATGCAGCCGCAACAGTAAAAGGTAGCTATACATTAAACCACTACATACGTGCTTTAAACCGGGTAATTAGCCACGCCATTAGCCACAAATAAGCCTATGCTTTTTGTGTTGGTTTCTTCTTTTTAGCCTGCAAGATGGTTTTGCTCAGGTAAAAATTAACGCCCACATTAAAACCTATATTGCTGAAAGGGGCAACCGGTCGGGTATCATCTTTGGGTTTGCTGGCGTCATAATTACTGTTGTATTCAGCATTGTTTGATTCACCGGTCAGCTTATCTACAAAGTTGAACTGTGTACGGTAAACACCACGGGCCGGAATTTGATCCACTCCATCGGCATCCCACTTGGTAATGGTAGCCGATTTTGCCCTTACGTTTAAATACTGCCCGTTTATTTCGGCAAAAACACTAATCAGCGGTATTGGCCTGTAGCATACGCCCACGGCCCCATTAATACCCACCGATATAGTTGATTCGGTTTCAAGTCTTACATCTGTATTGTGCCCTAAAAAATACGGCGCCTTGTCTAACAACGCCTTTGCAAAAGCGCTATCGGCCGATATATGCACATTATGTATCACCTTGCCCCAAACCGGTAATGTAATACCCACACGGGCGTACGGGTATACCTTCCAGCCGGGCTTACAGCCATTAATAGTAACCGATGGCATAATAGAAAGCCCATAGGCGTTGGTAGAAATATTGGCATTCAGGTAATAATTGGTTTGTACGCTTGGCAGGGCGCTGCCCGGGCCGGTTAGCTGACGTATCTGGTCGCAGGTAACACTGGCGCTATGTAAATAACTGATACCCAACCCCACACCGAAATATGGGTTAATAAGATATCCAAAAGAAAACGTAAGGTTGCCGCCTTTACCGTATGAACCATGCACCGGCTTATTCAGCTTAATAGAATCGTTCAGGTTTGCCAGGTTAATCAACCCGTCAGTTTCCGGCGAATAGGGGTCAATTTTGGGGCCCATCACATTTTCGGGGGTGCCAATACCCGGCCAGGCATAACCACCGTTAAGGCTTAAAACAAATTCTTGCGCATGGGCAAAATTCAGTATGGTAAAAAACAACAGGGTTGCTAAAAAGTGCTTTTTCATAACATCACACGGGGTTTACGGTTTATGGCTGGCTTATTTTGTTTCTTCTGTTTTTGTGGCCGGTTCGTCTTTCTTCTTTTTCTTCTCTTTTCCTATATAAAAGGTAATGCCCACATTAAAACCAAGGTTGCTGAAAGCCGCCGTTGGCCTTATATCTTCTTTGGGTTTGGTAGCATCGTAATTCGCATTGTAAGCCGCGTTGTTGGAAGAAGAGGTAAGTTGGTCAACATAGTTAAACTGCGTGCGGTAAACGCCGCGGTCTGGTATTTTGTCGGTGCCATCCGATTCCCATTGGGTAATTTTTGATGACTTTGCTTTTACCGTTAAGTACTGCCCGTTTACTTCGGCAAAAACAGAAATTAGTGGAATAGGACGGTACGAAACGCCCAGCGCGCCATTAAAGCCAAGCGAGGCAGAACCCTGTGTTTCAAGGGTAACTTTTGTGTGCACCCCTAAAAAGTAAGGCGACTTTGAAATAGCGGGCGAATTGGCAAAAGCCGAATCAAGGGTAATATCAACGTTCTGCAAAGATTTACCAAATACCGGCATGCTAAGCCCTAATCTTGCATAGGGGTAAACTTTCCAGCCGGGTTTAGCCGCAGCAACCACTATAGATGGCATAAGCGATATGCCAAACACATTGGTGCTAATTTTACAGTTCAGGTAAGATCCGGTGGCATCAAAGCCTGTTGGCGATACGGGGTCTTCCAGGTATAGCTCTTTATACTGGTTACACGATATGGATGCGCTTTTTAAAAACGAAATACCAAGGTCAAAACCAAAGTACCGGTTAATCATATAGCCCAGCCCAAGCGTTACATTAACCCCTTTGCCGTACGAGCCATGAACCGGCTGATAAATACTATCGCCACCCATTACCTTATCAACTATGTTGGCCATTGGCACAAGCCCGTCTTCGGCAGGTGTTTTAGCATCAATTTTAGGGCCTGTAACCGACTCGGTATTTGTAAACCCCGGCCAGGCATAACCGGTAGCCAGGCGTATGGTAAACTGGGCCTTTAATGTTGCTACCGAAAATGCGGTAAGCAGCAGCACAAAAAGTAAAGGTTTTTTCATCAGGTGTTAATCAATTAGTAATAATACAAGTTTAATGTTTTTCTACCGGAAAGGAAATTTAAATTAACAAAGCACTGCATGGTGCTACCCTTTGGCAAACAACGATAGCTGGCTTAAACTCTTTAACACAAAACTACGCCTGTGCAGTGGCGTGTAG
>DASZPC010000565.1:0-2393 GCA_035550455.1 Chitinophagales bacterium
CTGAAACAAGTCGTTCTTCTCCGGGTGCTTGTGTTCCTCCTTGCTGTGTTTAATTACTTCTTTTATTTCTTTTTCATCCAAAGCCTCGCCTGCATGGGCGTGTATGCCGGTGTGGTGGTAATGCTCGTATTTCTTCTCATCTAATATCCAGTTGCTAAGCACCGGCACGACCATTTGCGAGGCCATGTAAGCGGCAATCATAGCAAAGCCTATAGAAAGGGATAAAGGCAAAAACATAGCTCTGGGCACGCCAGTCATAATAAACGAGGGGGCAAAAACAGCCAGTACCGATAGTAATATCAATAGCAACGGAAACGAAATTTCTGCACAAGCATCATAAATAGCCCGCCGCTTATTTTTGCCCATTTCAAGGTGCTGGTGTATATTTTCAATTGTAACGGTGGCCATATCCACCAAAATACCCACTGCCAGCGCCAGCCCGCTCAGTGTCATTATATTAATGCTTTGCCCAAACAGGTTCAGCATTAATATGGAAATAAGCACCGAAATAGGAATGGTTATCACCACAATTAGCGAACTGCGCAAATCGCGCAAAAACAACAGCACCATTAAACCGGTTAGCAGCGCGCCGAGTATTCCTTCTGTGGCCAGGCTTTTTACAGCGTTCAGCACAAATACCGATTGGTCGAATTCATACTTTACATGTACATCTTGTGGCAAAAGGCTCTGTATTTCGGGTAAGCGGCTTTTTAAATCGTTTACCACACTTAGCGTACTCGCATCCGGCGATTTTACCACCGGCATATACACCGAACGTTTGCCGTTTATCAGCGCATAATCAACAGTTACGTCCATGGCATCTTCTACCTTGGCTACATCGGTAATAAAAATGGTCTTGTCGCCATCGGTTTTAATCGGTATGCGGCTAAACTCATCTACCTGTTTCTCCAGCGAGTTCATGGTGGTTACGTACATGGTACCGCCTATCCTTATGTTGCCCGAGGGCGCCATAATGTTGAATTTTGCCAGCGCTTCCACCATCTCATCGGGCGCAATATTAAAGGCCCGCATTTTATCGGGGTCGGCATTAATTACCACCGTGCGCGAGTTAGCGCCAAACGGCGGTGGCGCCGAAAGCCCTGGCACTGTTGAAAACATTGGCCTTACCCGGGTGGTGGCCAGGTCATAAATTTCGTTCAGTGACCGGTCTTTGCTCGAAAAAACCAGCTCCCCCACCGGTAGGGACGAAGCGTCAAAGCGGATAACCTGCGGCGGCAACGCCCCCGGCGGAAAAAACTTCATGGCCCGGTTTACCTGCAACGCTACCTGTGCCGATGCTTCGGCCATATTCGTACTGGGGTAAAAGGTTATTTTTAAAAAGGTAAGGCCCTGTATGTTTCTGCTGCTTATGCTTTTTACCCCCGACACATACAGAAACTGATCCTGCATACGGGTTGAAAAAAATCCCTCCATTTGTTGTGCCGACATACCCCCGTAGGGTTCAATTACATATATGGCAGGCAGGTTTAGTTTCGGAAAAATATCAACCGGGATTGATGTAAGGGCCAGTAACGAAAAAATTACCAGGCTTAAAAAAATCACCATTATGGTTATGGGCCTTTTCAGGGCCCCGCTCACCAGGTTCATACTTACAGTTTTAAGGTTTGCACCATCCCGTTAAACGAGTTGGCCGCCAATGAATAATTGATAATGCTTTTCATGTATCCCGTTTTTGCTTCCAGGTAATCGCGTTGTGCCTGTATGTAATACCGCAGCGCCGTATTCAACTCTATTATTGACGAAAGGCCGCTGTTATACAGGCTTAACTGCTGCGTGTAGGCGTTTGCTGCAGCGCTTAATTCGTTCTGTGTTTCTTTGGCCCGTTTAGCTTCAAAATCAGTTTCAATCTGGGCGCGGCTTATCGCATTTTTCAGGTCGTCTTTCTCATTTTGCAATGCATGGTAAGCCGCTTCGGCCTGAAAACGGTAAGGCGCCGAGTTAAAATGCTTGCGCGCTATATTAAAAATGTCGTATGTAAGGGTAAGGCTTGCAAGGTAATTAAACCGGCTTGGCTCATAACCGGTATAAATATCTCCAAAGTGGTCAGTGTTGCTTAAACTGGAACCCCGCGCCCAGGCATCTACATTTACAAACAGCTTGGGGTAGTAGCTGCTTTTCTCAAGTTTAAGGCGGGCATTGCTCAAATCGTAAACCGATGACGATAGGGTTATATATGGATGGTGGCTGGTATCGGCTTCAGTAGCCAGCGCATACGCCGCACCCTCGTGCATAATTACCTGTTCAGCGTTTGTATCAACCACCAGTTGCGTTGCAGGCAATCCGGTTAACTCATTTAACTGCACCTGTACTTGGGCCAGGTTTTTTTGTGCTTCATAATAGTCTACCCGCGCTTTCGATAATTCACTCGCCGC
>DASZPC010000566.1:0-7756 GCA_035550455.1 Chitinophagales bacterium
TCCTTTACATGGCTTAGCTTTTCGCGCACCCACGCATCGGTTTTACAATCAGGGTCCAGTTCAATTTTTGTCCCGTTCCCTTTTAAATGGATGGCCGCATTGCGTATCTCCTTTGTTTTAAGCAGGTAAATTTCTTTTTGCAGCATGTATTCATAGCCCATGCCATACTCAATTTTCTTGGTCCGGCTAAAACCAAGCGCCGTGTTGTAATTATGCGCCACGGCATTATCGCCCTTTACCTTGGCATACACCACCTGTATATTAAACAGCATAAAAAACACATCCAGCATAGCCAGCGATGCCATAACCGGCACATCGCTGCCCCAAAATTTTTCGTTGTAAATAAACAGGCCGGTATAAGCTGTTTTATTTTCCCAGTCTATGCTCGAAATATTAATCAACCCAACCGGTTCAGCCTTATAGTGTATTATAAAAAAGAAATTTTGTTCGTTATCCGTACCCCTGAACCACTCATTTTGCATTTCGGGCGTAATGTTCCCTTTATAAAACATCACCCGGGCAATTTTGGGGTCGTTGCGCCATTGGCGCACCAATTCGGCTTGCGGCGCTTTTAATCTTTCAAGGGTAATACCATAGCGGCTAATCTTCATGCGGGCTAAACTACTTTAAAACTTCCTCAATCTGGTAAGGGGGCTTGCGGTGTTGCAGGGCTATTACCCGGTTCAGGTACTCCCCTATTATCCCCAGGCTGAAAAGTATTAACCCGGTCGACATATATATTGTAACCATAGCGGCTGTAAAGCCAAGCCTTGCCCCTACGGTAAACTTCAGGTAAATAAAATAAAATACAAAAGCCAGGCACACCATAAACGAGGTAAAACCAAACCACGTCATAAACCGTAGCGGTATGGTGGTATAACCAAATATCAGGTTCATGGTAAGAAAAACCAGCTTAAAAATATTATAGCCCGAACGGCCTTCGCGCCGGGCATTGTGCCGCACCTGCACATAAGCAATATGGGTGGTATGCCAGCTAAAAATTTCATCTAAAAAGGTAAACGAGTGGTTGTAGTGTTTTATCTTCTCTATAATTTCGCTGCTTATCAGTTTAAAGCTGCTGCCCTGCCCGGTGGTATTGCCAAATTTTTCAAACACATACGAAACAAAAGAACTGCCCCAACGCCTTACCGCCGAGTGTTGCCTTCCGTTTAAATAAGTCCCGTAAACAAGGTCGGCATGGGTCTCTTTCGCTTTATTAATCAGCAGTTCAATATCCTCCGGAAAAAACTGCAAGTCATCATCTATGGTTATAATGTATTCCCCTTTGGCAAAATGGAAACCACATAGCAGGGCTTTGTGTTGCCCAAAGTTGCGCCGCAAATGAACCGCCACCAGCAATGGGCCATATTTTTGTTTTAACTGCTTAATAACATTCCAGCTACCATCGGTACTGTGGTCGTTCACCAGTACTATTTGGTAGGTAACACCAAGCTTGCTGAAAGTTGAATCTATACGGCTGCACAATTCCTCCAGCGTTTTTTCGCTGTTGTAAACCGGTGCCACTACCGAATATTGGGGAGTAAAGTTCATTCAGACTTCAAATATTTCGGGGCAAACAATATTTTCTGTTTCAATATAAGCACTTCCCCATGATAATCCAACGCCAAAGCCCGATAGCAGCAGGTGCCGCTTACTATACATAAGCTGTTCCCTCAATTTGGTAACCATCGTTACAGGTATGGTGGCCGAGCTGGTATTGCCGTAATCATAAAGGCTGTAAGGCACTTTTTCAGTTTCCACTTTCAGTTTTTTGCGCACACTTTCAAGCATCAGCAAATTGGCCTGGTGAAAAACATAGTAATCAACCAATGCCCTGTCAACCTGCTTTTCGTCAAACAATGTATTGATATTCAAAGCTATCTCGCGCAGGGCAAAATTGAAAATCTTCACCCCGTCTAATTTCATTTGCAGGTTGTTCCGCCTTATCCCCTTTTCATATTCAATGTATTCTTCCGATTTAGGATTGTAACGGTTCCTGTACCCGCCGTCAGGTATTATAATATCGTCAAACTCACGCCCGTCCGTTTGCAGGTTAAAATGCACCTTCCCGCTTTCTGTGTATTCCAAAGCAGTGGCAGTGCCCGCATCTGAAAACAGCGGGGCCGTGCTTTTATCCTCCATCGAAATAGTAGCTGTCGAAATATCCCCCACCAGCAACAACGCCTTGCCACCGGGCATGTTTTGCAAAATACTACCGGCCATCGAAAGGCCATAAACATACCCCGAACATCCCAAATTGGCATCAAAAGCCATACAGGTTTTAGGCAAGCCCAGTTTTTCCTGCAAAATCGACGAAGTATTAGGTATCAGGTAATCGGGCGTTTGGGTAATAAAAACCAGCAGCTTTATTTCATTGCGGTCCCAGCCCAAATCGGTTAAAAGTTTATCGGCTGCCGCATAGCAAAGGTCCGATGCCGTGGTACCTGCCGGGGCCACCCGCCGGAACCTTATGCCTACTGTTTTTATAAAAAGCGCCCGTTCATTTTCCGGCAACAACTCAAACTGTGCGTTATCCTCGGTTTGCTTCGGCACACAAGCTGAAATTCCTGAAATTTTAATATGGGGAACCGTAAAAACGGCCATGGGCTATTTATTTTTAACAATCCCGAATAAATCGGCCACCGTATTGGCATTTTTCAGGTCGTCCGAAGTTACCGTTTTCCCAAAATCAGCATCTATCGTGGCTATAACAATCAGGGCCATCATGGAGCCCCACTCCTCTAACTTCCGAAACTCTGTTTCGGGTTTTATGGCAGCCGGGTCGGTTTGGTTAAAGCACTCGGCAAACTTTTTTGTAAACTCCTCTAATAGCATAACAACCTGCAATTTAGAAAAGGTTGGCAGCCCCGCAAACTTACTGGCATTTTGGCCTTTAACCATTGTGCATAAGCCGGGCCTTACAGTTGCAGGCTAAGTTAAATATTTACTTAATTTGCGTCCATGATTGGAAGTGTTAGGTGTATCCCCATGCACAGAATGTTGGCTATTGCCGTGTTTATTTTTTTTACAGCAAGTACGGCGTTTAGCCAAACGGCTACTATACATGGTACTATTAAAGATGGTACTACCGGCGAATTGCTGGAAGATGCTACTGTTTTGCAACCACCGGCAAACGGTACCCATACCGATATTAATGGCAACTACGAGCTAAAGGTAGAACCCGGCGAGGTTACCATCATTATTAGCTATGTAGGTATGAAACCCGATACCCAGCATTTAACCGTAAAAGCAGGCGAATACAAAAAGCTGAATTATGCTTTTCAGGGCGATAACAACGAGTTGGCCACGGTGGTGGTAACCGAAAATAAAGTAGGCGAAAAAGTCCAGAAGGTTACCCAGTCAATTGAGGTTATGAAAGCAAGGGTGCTGGAGTCCAACAACGTAACCAATATTGAAAACGCAGTAACCAAAATGCCCGGTGTTTCGGTGCTCGATGGGCAAATGAGCGTGCGTGGCGGTAGTGGTTATTCGTATGGCGCAGGCAGCCGTGTAACATTGGTGGTCGATGAAATGCCCCTCATGACTGCCGACCGCCAGGATATTAAGTGGCCGCTTTTACCGGTAGAAAACGTAGAGCAGATGGAATTGGTAAAAGGTGCTGCCAGTATGCAATATGGCGCCTCGGCACTTAACGGGGTACTCAACATTACCACCGCTTATGCCCGCGATACCCCTACCACTAAATTCACCTTTTTTTATGAGGGTATAGGCAGGCCGCCGGTTGATTCCTTTAAATGGTGGAAACGCGATGGTAAATTTTTGCAGAACCCTAACCGTATTGGCATGAGTTTTCTGCACAGCCAAAAATTCGGCGATATTGAATTTGTGCTGAGCGGTATGATGCAGGGCTACCAAAGCCATCTTAAAGACGATTACGAAAACTACGGGCGCTTTAGCGGCAAAATAAAATGGCACCCCCATAAACTTAACCGCCTTACCCTCGAACTCGAGGCAAGCACTTTGTACGACCTCTATGGCTTTCAATTTTACTGGGCCGATGCCGGGCACCCTTATATTGCGGCTTCCGGCTCCGACCTCGACCAACGCTTCTTCTATGCTTACATTGACCCCAAAATTAAATACATAGACAAGGCTAATAACGAACACAAAATTTATGGCCGTATTTACAGGCAAAATAACCTTGATGGCGAAACCGATTTCTGGGTTTACTCTCTGGCCTATCAGTTCAGGCACGATTTCGGCAGGTTTTTCAGGTTAATAGCCGGGGTAAATAACGACCACTATACTATGATGGACGGAACCCTCGGGTCGCACAAAGGCGATTTCGGCGGCGGTTTTATTGGCGGACAGTTAAACTACAAGTTCATGACCTTTAACGTAGGTGTGCGCGAAGAATATGTGCATGAAGACAGTGCCGTTACGCCCACCCTGCCGGTTTTCAGGGCAGGCTTTAACTTTGAAGTGCGCAAATACAATTACCTGCGTGTATCGTTCGGCCAGGCATTCAGGGTGCCCAGTATAGCCGAAAAATACGTGCGTTACAGTTTAGGCGGGGTTGATATTGTTCCCAATACCGACCTCCAGCCCGAGCATGGCTTTACAGCCGAGTTAGGGTATAAGCGAAGCCTTAAAATAGGCAACTGGCTTGGCTATGTGGATGCTTCCCTTTTCTGGACAGAGTTTAAAGACATGGTGGAGTTTACCTTCAACAGCCGCTCACTTCCAGCGCCGCCATATTTTGAAGTATACTTCCAGTCTCAGAATATAAGCCATGCAAGGATATTTGGCTGGGAGTTTTCGCTATACGGCGAAGGCCATATTGCCCCTAATTGCGATGTGGTGGCCACTGCCGGTTACACTTATTTTTATGGCGTAAATGTGGATGATACTACTGTTACCGATAACCGAAACCCCGGCAAGTTTATTAAAAACGCTTTTACCCATTATGTATATCCCACTGCTAAAGACGATTACACATGGGATTCAATTACCGAAGGGGTGCTTAAATATCGCAACCCCCACCAGCTTAAAGTTGACCTCGACTTCATCCTGTTCAACAAGTACCACATTGGCACCGCCCTGCAGTACTATAGTTACATGACCCAGGTTGATAAGGTGTTTACTGTGTTTATCCAGGGCACCGATGAGTTCCGCATACAACACCGCAACAGAGGCGATGCCATTTGGGACCTCAGGGCAGGCTACGATTTTAACCGCAACATTTCACTAAACTTTATTGTAAAAAATGTGCTCAACAGCTATACGGTAGTCCGTATTGCCCGGCCCGACCCCCCAAGGTCGTTTACAGTGCAGTTAGTGGTAAACCTGGGCGGCTATCGCAAAAACACAGCAGCCAATAAATTGCCTATCACCGGCAATAGCCTGTAGCACCTTATCAGAAATATAAAACCAGTAAAAACGGTTTAATCGCGGTACTGCTCAATTACCTGTATTACTGCGGCATCGTTTTTCAACGATTCATCCATATCAAAAATAATACGGTGTTCGTCAAAATTCATCAGCAGGCCGCGCTCAAGGTTAATAAGCGCCTCGTGGCGGTTACCCACCTGGAAGTAAAAAACAGATTTTATATACAGCAGGTCAGCCTGGCCCTCGTATTTCATTTCGGCCTCGGTTAAAACCTGGAAAGCTTTCCTGAAATTATCTACATTAAAATAGGCCGTAGCCAGATTTACCCAACTTTGCTTGTTTTGGGTATCTATCTGAAAAATCTTTTCGTAAATTTCAAGGGCCATTTCGCCTTCATTAAAGCAAAGGTAGGCATCGGCCAGTGCCGAGAGGTAATCAATGTTATCCTTGCTCAGTTTTACCGCCCGCTCGTACGATGAAATGGCTTTCGGCCATTTCTCTTCCTGCCGGTAAGTTTCGCCAATACGGTAAAAGGCTTCATCAAAATATGGGTCAACCGAAATTGATTTGCGCAGGTACGAGCGCGATTTCGATAGCTCGCCCAGCTTTTCGTAGCTCTCGGCTGTTTTTAAATACAGCTCTTTATTCGGCTTTGAAAGCTTAATGGCATCCAGGTAATAGTTCACCGATTCTTCGTACCGGCCCATGTTATAAAGCACATCGCCGCTGCATATATAAGCGGCATCGTAAGTATCTTCAATGGCGGTTACAAAACCAAACGCCTCCAGCGATTTTTCATAATCCTGCAAGCCGGCGTATGCATGCCCAAGGTTAAACCATGCCAGGTACGAGTACGGGTCAAGGTCTATCAACTCTTCATGAAACTTTACGCTTTCGTTATAAGCGCCCGTCAACTCGGTACAGAACCAAAAACGGTTCAGGCCCTCCTCATTGGCAGGGTCCATGTAAAGCGCACTCTTTAAAGCATTTACTACCTCGGGGTATTTTTCCTGGTCCTCATATATATCGGCCAGTTCAAGGTATAGTTCGCATTTATCCTCATCCTCAGTAGCAATAGTAAGGGCGTATTCCACTTCATCCTGTGCCTCCTGGTGCCGGCCTTCCCATAAGTGGATATCCGAGCGTATTAAGAAAATATTAATGTCGTTGGGGTCTAAGCGTTCCGATTCTTCCAAAATAGCCATTGCCTCCTCAAAACGCTTCTGATTGGCAAGCATTTCAGCCTTTTTGGTATAAAAAAAGGAGGAAAAAGTGTGTTGGGCTATGGCGGCCTCTATTACCTTCAGCGCTTTGCCAAATTCGCGGTTATCCTGGTAAAACCGGATAATTTGTTCGTAACTGTCTTCTTCGAAAAAAACCTGGTGCTTTAACTTATCCGCCTCTTCAAACTGTTTCACCAAATCAACTATCTCGCCAAACGATGGCTCATGATACTCGTTTTCTTCCATGCTATGAATTTACCGTGAAAAATGGAATTTCAAAGCGCGTATTGGTTTATTATATAAAGAACGACGGGTGAACCAAAACCGCAATCCGAAGATAATTTTAGTCTTATCAAAATGGAACTGCACTTTTCAACACAACTTTGGTGCGCTGTACATAAAAGCGAGGTATGCCTGTACCAAACACATGTGATATTGTAAGCTTAAAATTAACGAAACAAACCCTACCTTTATTTGAAATCCACTTGAAAGTGTTGCACCATCATGGCCCTTACGATTTTATTGCACCAGTGGTTTTATTTACTTTAATAAGTATTGAAGCCTTATGGGACTGGCGCACCCGGCGCGGTAACTACAACCTTAAAGAAAGTGCCACCAACTCGGTAATACTGGTTGGCTACGCTATCTCAAAATATTTTGCTGTAGGCTACTCCCTTTTGTTGCTCGGTTTCTTTTCGCAATTCGCTTTTTGGCAATTGCCCCGTACCTTTTGGGTTTTTGCCGTTACCCTTTTTGCTACTGATTTTTGCTATTACTGGTACCACCGGTTTTCACATACCAATAAATTATTGTGGGCTTTTCATGTTACCCACCATTCCAGCCAGTGGATGAATTTTACCACCGCTTACCGCATTAACTGGTTTAGCTCGTTTATAACGCCTTTCTTTTTTATCCCATTGGCATTACTGGGCCTGCCACCACTTTATATTGTGCTGTCCTTCTCGCTGAACCTGGTTTTCCAGTTCTTTTTGCATACCGAAGCCGTGGGCAAAATACCAATTGCCGAAGGCATTATTGACACCCCTTCTGCCCACCGCGTTCATCATGGCAGCAACGATATTTATATTGATAAAAATTACGGCGGTATATTAATGCTCTGGGACCGCCTTTTTGGGACCTACCAGCCCGAAACAGTACCCATAAAATACGGCGTTACCACC
>DASZPC010000567.1:0-2246 GCA_035550455.1 Chitinophagales bacterium
TTATCGTTTTTTATAGAATCGGGTTATGGGTGTTTTACACAGTAAGAATAAAAAAGAAACACCGCGACTAAAACAGTTTTACGCCAGCCCCATAAAGGCAGCGGTAAAACACTTAAATACATCGGTAACCCAAGGGCTTAAAAGCCGTTTGCCGGGCACCCTCCCCCAATTGCTTTACCCATTCTTAACATCGGGATTTTTTTAACTTAGCGCCTATATGGGTTACAAGCGCATACTCCTGAAACTGAGCGGCGAATCGCTGATGGGCAGTAAACAATTTGGCATTGATGCCAGCCGTGTTATGGAATACGCTGCCGAAATAAAGGGCGCCGTAGACTCGGGGGTGCAGGTAGCCGTAGTAATAGGCGGGGGCAATATTTTCAGGGGCATACAATCAAGCGCCAATGGCATAGACCGTGTGCAGGGCGATTATATGGGTATGCTGGCCACCGTAATTAATAGTATGGCCCTGCAAAGCGGCCTTGAAAAAATAGGGGTACATACCCGCCTGCTCACAGCCATAGAAATGAAGGAAGTAGCCGAGCCATTTATTAAGCGCCGAGCTGTAAGGCACCTTGAAAAAGGCCGTGTAGTAATTTTTGGCGCCGGAACCGGCAATCCTTATTTTACCACCGATACGGCGGCCGCGCTACGTGCCACCGAAATTGAAGCGGATGTGATTTTGAAAGGCACCCGGGTGGATGGTATTTACGATGCCGACCCCGAAAAGAACCCCAAAGCCAAAAAATTTGACCGCATTACTTACGGCGATGCTTTAAAACGCAAATTGAATGTAATGGACTTAACCGCTTTTACCCTTTGCCAGGAAAACCATTTGCCTATTATAGTTTTCGATATGAATAAAAAGGGCAACCTGAAAAAAGTGCTTGACGGCAAAAAAATAGGAACGATTGTTACTGATTAGTTAGCATATTCGCACATAGAAATATTATAAGATTATGACTGAAGAACATGTAAAGCAACTGCTGAACGAAACACGCGGCCTGATGGGCAAGGCGATTGAGCATTTTGAATATGAACTTTCAAAAATACGCGCAGGCCGTGCCAGCAGCAGTATGCTGGACGGTATTGAAGTAGATGCTTATGGCGCTAAAAGCCCCTTGTTCCAGGTGGGTAATATTTCAACACCCGATGCCCGCACTATTTCCATCCAACCCTGGGATGCATCGCTGTTACAGCCTATTGAAAAAGCTATTTTGCAGGCCAACATTGGCATTACCCCGCAAAGCGATGGCAAAATTATACGCCTTAATATACCAGCACTTACCGAAGAGCGCCGCAAGGAGTTAGTAAAACAGGCCAAACAACAGGCTGAGCATTGCCGCATTTCTATACGTACGGTGCGTAAGGATGCCAATGAAAAAGCCAAGAAACTTCAAAAAGACGGCCTGCCCGAAGACTCCTTCAAAAAATGCGAGGTGGACATTCAAAACATTACCAACGATTACTCCGGCAGGGTTGATAAACACCTAGAGGCTAAAGAAAAAGAAATTATGACGGTATAAGCAGCCCGCTTATTTTTTCAGCAGCCGGTAGTTTTTAAACCCGAAAATTTCATTGTGCCCGTTGAAGGTGTTTTCTACCCAGGTAAGAAAGCGGTATTTGGTGCGTAAGTGTTTGTGGGGGCTTTTTTCAAAAAGTTTTGGTTTACTATTGTTAAGGGTACTTTGCCAGTTAAACCGGGCTATCCAGTCATACATTACGGCCGGGTGCGTACCTTTAAAAATTTGCAGGCTGCCCAGCGGCCCCCAATCGAATATATTTTTCTTCACCTCATCGCCCGATATATCGGCGCCGCTATGGATAGCATCATGCACTGCCGCTTTAGCAGCCATTAATTTTGGCGGGCGAACATAACTATAGTGGAAAATACGGGCAGGCAGTTCTATTACATTCAGTTTTTTATTGCCGCTTTTGCGGAAGGAAATTGAATCGAGATAAGAATAGCAGCCAATGCCATTGCGTACAATCCTTATTTCTTTCCGAATTATACCATGCGACTCGACTACGTGTTCATAATCGCCCCAAAAATGAACAAAGCGCAAAAGGAACCCGTCAACCCGCATATCACTTTCATACTTTTTGCAGGCTTGCACAATAATATCAAGGTCGTCCTCATGCAGCACTTCATCGGCCTGCAGGTGTAAACACCAGGTACCCTTACATTGACTAAGGCCAAAATCGGTTTCGTGGGCAAAAATACGACTGTTCGCAAACTGGCCCTT
>DASZPC010000568.1:0-2397 GCA_035550455.1 Chitinophagales bacterium
TAGTGTCCGGCAATTAATAGGCTGTCCGTTATACTATCATAAAACAAAAATTATGGCAAAAACGATTTACCAAAAGCTGGTGTTTAAAAACACAACACCAGCCCAACTTTACGAAATGTATGTTGACTCGAAAAAGCAAACAGCCTCAACAGGTATGGCAGCAAAAATATCGGCAAAGGAGGGGGCAAAATATACTACCTGCGACGGCTACAACAGCGGCAAAAACCTGGTGCTTAAGAAGAATGAGCTGATTGTGCAAACATGGTTCGCCCAAAACTGGGAAAAAACATACCCCGACTCGATTTTGATATTAGCCTTTAGCGCTAAAGGAAAGGATGCTGTTTTGGAAATGACCCACGCTAATATTCCCGATAAACATGCCAAAGGCATGGATAAAGCCTGGCATACATATTATTGGGAGCCCTGGAAAAAATACCTGAAAAACCTGAAATAAAACGGAGCCGAACAAAAACAGGGCATGGGCGTTTTCAATCGGATGCGGCCAACTGTTTCTTTTTTTTGGTTTCGGCGCGATTTGCGCCTCGACGATAACGCTGCCTTATATCATGCCCTGAAGGGGGCAGATGCGGTAATTCCGCTCTTTATTTTTGATACTACCATACTTGATTATCTGGATGATAAGGAGGATAAGCGCGTACAATTTATACACCAGGAACTACACCGGCTAAATAACGAATTGCGGCAATATGGCAGTTCATTGCTGGTGCGGGTTGGAAAACCGGTGGAAGTGTGGAAGCAATTGCTGGAAGAATACACCATTAAAGCGGTTTATACTAACCGCGATTATGAGCCTACAGCTATTGCCCGCGATGAAGCAGTACAGGATGTTTTGAAACAGCATGGAGCTAAGTTTTTTACTTATAAGGACCAGGTAATTTTTGAGCGCTATGAAGTGCTGAAAGATGACGGCAAACCCTATACGGTATTTACACCCTATAGCAAAAAATGGAAGGCCAAACTAGTGCCTTTCTATTATAAGCCATACCCTACGCTTAGCTATGCGGGCAATTTTTACAAAACCGGTTCTGCCGGTATTATTCCCCCGCTGGAAAGTTTTGGGTTTAAAAGCACCCCCTTTATTTACCCGGAAAGGGCCCTGCGGAATGAAATAGTAAGCCACTATACCGAGAACCGGGACTACCCGGCGGTAAATGGCACTTCAAAATTGGGCATACACCTTCGGTTTGGCACTTTAAGCATCCGTAAGTTATTGTCCTATGCTTTGGAAAGGAACCAGACTTATGTAAACGAACTTATTTGGCGCGAGTTTTACCAGCAGATATTATTCCATTTCCCGCAGGTGGTAACCAGGGCTTTTAAAACTGAGTACGACGCTATTCAGTGGGAGAATGAGGAGGCCAAATTTGCTGCCTGGTGCGAAGGGAAAACCGGTTTCCCTTTAGTGGATGCCGGGATGCGCGAACTGAACGCCACCGGTTATATGCACAACAGGGTGCGCATGGTTACCGCTTCGTTTTTAACCAAAAACCTGCTGGTTGACTGGCGGTGGGGCGAGGCCTACTTTGCCGCTAAACTTTTAGATTTTGATTTGGCAAGTAACAACGGCGGCTGGCAATGGGCCAGTGGTAGCGGCACCGATGCTGCCCCTTATTTCCGGGTGTTTAACCCGCAATTGCAGCTCGAAAAATTCGACCCGCAACTAAAGTATGTAAAGCAGTGGGTACCTGAATATGACACCGCTGATTATGTGGCCCCCATTATTTCAATAGCCGATTCGCGCGATAGGATGCTGAAGGCCTACAAAATAGCGCTGGAAGCGGGCTTTGGCAGGTTAAGCAACCGGTAACAATTACTGCACTGCCAAAGTACTGTCATTAACGGTATCAAAAAAATGGAGCGCATCGGCTACCGTTTGGTTGGCATCTTCTTCCATAGGTATGTGGCCAACACCGGGGTATGTAATTACCTGCGAGCCTGCAATATCGCGGTGAAATTTTTCCGCATCCACAAGCGGTATCCAGCGGTCTTTTTCGCCCCACATAATCAGGGTTGGGGCTTTTATGGTTTTAATAGCATTGGTGTCAACTTCCCTGAAATGGTTAATAAAGGCCATAAACGAAGCCCGGTTACCCGCGCGCATACTTAACTCGTAGTACCGTTCAGCAACACTATCGGTAATTTTTGAAGGGTCGCCATAAACCTGGCGCATACTGGCATTTACAATAAACCGCGATGAAAGTTTAGGGGCCAGCCACGTAATTAGTTTATTTCCGGCAAGTGCGGCCATCATGGGCGGCCGCTTAAACGGGTAACCGGCGGCATCAATCAAAATTATCTTTTTTACCTGTTCCGGGTGCGCTGCGGCATAGTTCCACGTAATGAATCCGCCCAGCGAGTTACCTGCCATATAGCAAT
>DASZPC010000569.1:0-1854 GCA_035550455.1 Chitinophagales bacterium
TAATTTTCAGCAGAATAAGCAGGCAAATACCATTGACGGCTATACCACAATAGGGCCAACTGAATTTCTAAGCAAAACGCAGAGTATTTACAATTCCAGTTATTGGGGCTATAACCTTTCGGGCGATGTGCTTTACCAGCACCGTTTCCCTAAAAGGCGCAGGACACTTTCGCTGGATGTTTCAGGCACGTTTAACAACAAAACAGGCGATGCCACACAAACTGCTATAAGTAGTTATGGCGTTGTGGAAGATTCCACCAGCCTTAACCAGCAGGCCAATTCATCTACCAGTAGTTACACCGTTTCGGGCGATGCCTCTTATACCGAACCTGCCGGTAAAACCGGTATGGTGCAAATTAATTATTCGCCTTCGTACACCTGGAATAAAGCGGATAAAGAAACCAGTAATTACGATTCGCTGAGCATGGCTTACAGCGGCCTTGATACTTTGCTTTCAAATAAATACGATAACACCTACATGACACACCGGGGCGGAGTAAGTTACCGGTACAGCAACCGGGCCATGCATTTTATGCTGGGGGTTGATGCCCAATACGCTTTACTGAGCGGGCAGGAGGTTTTTCCGTACAGTTTCAGCCTTAACCGCAGTTTTATTAATGTGCTGCCACATGCCATGTTTACTTACCGGTTTAAAAACAACAGCAACCTGCGCTTATTTTACCGCACCTCCACCAGCCCGCCTACTGTTACACAGCTACAAAGTGTAATTGACAATAGCAACCCACTGTTGTTAACTACCGGCAATCCGGATTTAAAGCAGTCGTACACCCATAATGTTATGCTGCGTTACGGGCTTGCGGGGGGCTCAAAAGAGCAGGCGTTTTTTGCTTTTGCCGCGGTAAGTTATACCCAGCAATATGTGGCCAACTCCACCATTATAGCACAACGCGACACCCTGCTAGCCAATGATATATTGCTACGGGCAGGATCGCAGCTAACCCAGCCGGTTAATTTAAACGGCAACCTTACCGCCAGTACATTTTTAACGTATGGGTTGCCAATACCTAAAATTAAATGCAACCTGAACCTGAATGCGGGCTTTAGTTTTAGCGGCACCCCCGGGCTTGTTAACGGGTTGCGCAATGTGGCCAATACCTATAATGCCAATGCCGGTTTTGTGCTGGGCAGCAACATAAGCGAGAAAATTGATTTTACGCTCAGCTATACCGCTAATTACAATGTTGTACGGAATACCCTTCAAACCAGCGCCAACAGCAATTATTTTAACCATACGGCAGGGGTAAAATTTAACTGGCTTTTCTGGAAAGGCTTTGTGTTTAATACTAATTTGCTTAACAACCTGTATGCCGGGGTTTCGGATGGCTATAACCTGGATGTTTTTTTGTGGAATGCGTCGCTGGGGTATAAATTCCTGAAAGACCAGTCGCTGGAGGTAAAGGCAGGGGTAAATGATATTTTGAACCAAAATACCGGCATTACCCGCACGATAACCGATACTTATATAGAGGATTCTAAAACAGCGGTGCTGAAACGCTACCTGCTGGTAACCATAACTTATAACATCCGTTACTTCAATGCCGGGCAAAAGCCAGGCAAGGTAAAAGGAAGCGTAGAATAACACGCCAATAATACGGGGTTTGTGAATTACCCGAAATTTCTATTTTTGTCGTCCCTAAAAAAAGGGTAGCCCTTAAAGGTGAGGTGGATGAGAGGCTGAAATCAGCAGTTTGCTAAACTGCCGTACTGGTAAAACGGTACCGCGGGTTCGAATCCCGCCCTCACCGCTCAGTTCTGCTTAGAAAGCGGAATTGCGGGCAAAAATTTCGGGGTGTAGCGCACAGCCCGGTTAGCGCATCCCGACGTAGGAAGTCG
>DASZPC010000570.1:0-5976 GCA_035550455.1 Chitinophagales bacterium
TTGTAGCTGGTACCAATAGGGTCAACAGCTTTTACAAAACCGGAGAAGATGAAGAAGGCCCCCACAAAATCCTGCAAAAAAGTAACGATGATGTTTGGCGGCCTTTTAATTATGAACCTTAACAAAGCGAGCGCAAAGGCAATGCAACCTACAATTTCGAAAATGGTATAAACGGTCATTCGGTATTGATTTAAAACCTAAACAGATGCGGTACACTAGTTGTTTCAAAAATAGATAAGTATTGTAATTTCGGAAGCCCGTTTAAGATTCATTACGAAATGACTATTCACTGCCGCGAAAAAATACTTGATCTTACCATTCCCAAAATAATGGGAATACTGAACCTGACACCCGATTCGTTTTACGATGGTGGAAAATTCGGTGATGCACAAGAGGCGTTAAAGCATACCGAAAAAATGTTAAGCGAAGGGGCCGCTATAATTGATATGGGGGCCATGAGCAGCCGGTCCGGTGCAGCCATACTAAGCGGGGAAGAAGAACTGCAAAGGTTGCTGCCGGTGCTGGAGGCAGTAAGAAAAAAATTTCCGGAGGCGTTGATTTCAGTGGATACGCTGCGCGCCAAAGTTGCCCAAGAGGCGCTTGAAAGGGGGGCGCATATTATAAACGATATTACAGCGGGCAGGTTTGAACCCGAAATACTGGAAGTGACCGCGCACTACAAAGCTGCTTTTGTTGCCATGCACATGCAGGGATTGCCTGCCACTATGCAAAAAGAACCCTATTACGAAAACGTAACCAGCGAAGTGTTAGCCTTTTTTGAAGAGCGGCTAAATGCCTGCCACGAGGCGGGCATAAAGGATGTGATATTGGATGTGGGGTTTGGTTTTGGTAAAACAACCGAACACAATTATGCTTTGCTGGATGCGCTGGAACAGTTTACTCAACAGAATGCGCCTGTACTGGCAGGGTTATCGCGAAAATCAATGATTTGCAAGTTGCTGAAGGTAAACCCTGAAAACGCCCTTGCAGGTACCATAGCCGCCAATACTATAGCGTTAATAAAAGGGGCTACTATTTTACGGGTGCACGATGTGAAGGAAGCTGTGCAGACGGTGGAGGTGTTCAGGGCAGCCAACTCACGTTAGAGATATATAAACAGTTTCAAACTTCCAGTTCCGGGTTTCAAATTTCAAATTCTAAAAACAGTTGGGCAATGAATATCTTGCCGCCTGAAATTTATTGTTCAGTGAAAAGAACCGGGATATTATTATTGCTTATTGCAGGGGTTGTGTTGCGCGTTGCTGCACAGGGCGGTGTTATAATAAGCTGGAGCGGAGGCTATGCCGGTGCACCCGCAATACAGGGCATTACCGTACCTTTATACAGCCCGCAGGCACCAGCCGTAGATAATTTTGGCACACTTGCGAATTTGAGCGATGCTGACGGCAGCTATAAGGCCGTGAAAAGCACATATGGATACGGGTTTAATTTTAGCCTGCATGGCGGTTATATGTTTAACCGGTTTTTGGGTATTGAACTGGCCGCCAGCTATATGAAAAGCAAAAGTTTTAGTGCCACGCAGGTACAAAGTTTTTATTTTCCTGATTCGAGCGGACAATTAGCTAATACGGGCGATTACGTAAGCAATGTTATTACCACACAAAGCCAGGGGGTATTTTTAACGCCTGCGCTAATAGCCTCGTATTCAAAACCGGGCATGAAGGTTTACCCTTACCTGTGCGCCGGTGTGGTACTGCCGGTGTGGGTGCAATTGCAACAAAGCATGAGCATGACGCTGGAAGGTTTTTCGGGCAACACGCAGGGGCTGGGCGGCCCGCCATATTTTATGGGTGCGCAAACCGATGCCAGTTACGATACAAAAACAAAATTTAGTGCGGGCATTACGGGGGCCCTTGGCGTTGCCTGGCAGCCTTATCAGTTTATATGTGTTTTTGCAGAACTGAACGGGCAGTTTTTGAACCTGAAACCTAAAAGCACCACCATTACCAGCTGGATTGCCGACGAAAATGATTTTTTAGGCCTGCGCAGTACTTACCGCAGCCAGTTTGTGTATGTGAAACAGTTGAGTTCGTCATCGAACAACGAAAGCGTAAATGCCAATTATGATGTGAACAAAGCCAAGGAGGTAAAAACGTTTAACATACCGTACAGCAATATTGGCTTTAATATAGGGGTGCAGTTGTTTTTAAATACCAAGATATTTAAAGACAAAGATGCCTTTGAGGAAACGCGCCCCAGGAAGAAAAAGCCCCAGAAAAAAGAAGACGCAAACTAACCGGCTTTTACTCAAAAAGCAAACAATTGGCAGTTGGTGAAAGATTAACTAAACTGCCAATGCCTGAATACAATTATGCCAATCAGGAAATGTTATTCAGAAACTCATCAATCTTTATCAAAACATCAGGGTTTTCAGTAACCTGAGATTTTATCTGTCTTTCCAGGTATTCACGGGTTTCGGGCCGTGCATCGTCCATTTGAGCGTATTTCTTGTCGTGGATTTTTATGTCCAGCCGCAGGTATTTCCGTTTGCCGGTTATTTCAAAATCATCAAGCATTTCGCCGCTTTCGTAAGTAGTGGTTTGGTTAACGCCGGTCATCATAATATCAATAATATGAGTAACCCATTGCAACTGGCCCCAGCTAACTGCGTCTTTATTAGTAACATGGCCCTCGTAGCTACCGGTGCCCAGCGATAAAACCCTTATATCATCGTATTGCACCAGGCTGCCATCGCGTTTACGGTAAAACCCTTTGGCCTGGGGGCCGTACTTACTTACCTCGGCAATGGCGGCCATGGCCGGGTTGTTTACGTAAACGCCGCCATCTATACCAGTTAGTTTTTTGCCTTTATAAACAAAATGGTGTGCGGGGAAATAGGTAGGCGCGGCAGAAGTAGCGCGGCATATATCATATATCAAAGCATTAGCAGTATGGTTATCGTGGGCCTCGGCAGTTTTAAAGAACACCGGCGAATTTTGTTTTAAATCGTAAGTAGAAACCATAATGGGCCGAAGTGCATCTAAAACACGTTTATTGTGTCCTGCATATTGGTTAAGCACTTTTTCGAGGCCTGCCGGTGAATAGGCCGGTGAAAAGAGCCCTTTGAGATAATACAGCCATTTCAGCAGACCGTTACGGGTAGGAAATATAGTGGAGCCGTATTTGATATAAATCTCAGCTATATCGTCTAAGTTGAATTTTGGCTGCAATGTGCCATTATCAACCTTATCGCCAGGCAAAGTTATGCAGGATGCCAATAAGCCACCGGTAGAGGTACCGGAAACCATATCAATAAAATTAAGGAGTTTATCTTTTCTCTTTTCTTCGATTTTTTGAAGAATACGGATAGGTACGATACCGCGAAGGCCACCGCCATCAATGCTGAGTATATTGAATGTTGGCATGAAAGATGTAATTAGTGAACGATTGGTATTCAAATATTACACCTTTTTAAACAGCATCAAATAGCCGGAACGGGGAAAATTTGTTAAACGTCGGCAATTTATCTATTGAAAAGTAGTAGTTGCTATTTATAAACCAAAAAGCCATCGTTAACCGAACTCAGATTGAGAGAGATACGGTCGCTGAGGTAGTTTTGGTAAACTTTCCAGGGGGAAGCGGAACCTTGCCTGGGCAGTATATCGGCAGCACGTTTTATGTAACCAGCATCGAAATCGAGAAAAGGTTCCGTTTGAAATTTAGTTTCATCGAAGTGCGGGGTGCAGGTGGCGTAGTGGTGTGCATCCATGTAATTAATTACACGGGTAACAAACTGGCAGCTTAAATCGCATTTTAAAGTCCATGAGGCATTGGTATAACCAATGGTAAATGCAAAATTAGGCACCCCGCTAAGCATTACGCCCCGGTAACAATGTAGTTGGGTGGTTTGAACCGGCTGGCCGTTAAGGCGCAGCATCATACCGCCCAGCATTTGCACTTTTAAGCCGGTAGCTTTTACAATAATATCGGCTTCAAGTTCCTTTCCCGAATTTAGTAAAATTCCGGTGGGGGTAATTTGCTTAATGGTATCGGTAACCACCTCGGCTTTACCTTCTTTAATAGCATGGAACAGGTCGTTATCAGGCACTACGCAAAGGCGTTGGTCCCAAGGCTTGTAGTTGGGGCTAAAATTACGGATATCGTAGTTTTCGCCCAGTTCTCTTTTTACGCCGCTTTGAATCAATTTTTTAACCCCGTTGGGCCAGCGGCGGGCGGCCTTATAAAACAGAATGCTTAGCAGGATGTTTTTCCAGCGCACCATGTTGTAGGTGGTTTTGTGGGGCAGAAATTTCCCCAAAAAAGGGGCAAGTACTTCTTTAGCCGGCAGGTTTACCACATACGTGGGCGAGCGCTGCAACATGGTAACCTTCGCTGCTTTTTTAGCCATTTCGGGCACCAGGGTTATGGCTGTGGCGCCGCTACCTATTATCACTACTTTTTTGCCTTCGTAGTTTAACGACTCGTCCCATTTTTGCGGGTGGATAACAGGGCCTTTAAAGGTTTCCCTGCCGGGTATGGCTGGGTCGTAGCCGGCGCTGTAATCGTAATAACCACTGCACATCAACAAAAAATTACAGCGCAGTTGCCTTGCCTCGCCGGTTAAAGGATTGGTAACCTGTAGTGCCCATTGCCTGTCGGCATCGGACCACGAGGCATCAACCACTTTTTGGTTGTATTGAATTTTTTTATCAATGCCGAATTTAGCGGCAGTATCTTTTATGTATTGCAGGATTGAAGGGCCATCGGCAATGGCTTTTGGTTTATCCCAAAGGTTGAAAGAGAAGCCGAGGGTGTACATATCGGAATCGGAACGGATACCGGGGTAACGGAATAAATCCCAAGTGCCGCCCATTGATGAACGGCCTTCGAGGATGCAAAAGGTTTTGCCGGGGCTACTGGTTTGTAAATGATAGGCCGCACCAATACCCGAAAGCCCTGCCCCTACTACAATTACATCGTAAAAACCATTATCCACTGTTCCATTAGCCATTAGTAACTATTATTTGAAAGCACAATATAGGCCTTAGGTTAGTATTTGTATTTGACTTACGTCAAATCTTTATGGGAAAAGCAAACTCATTTATCCGGCTTATTCTTTGTAATACTGAGAGGGACAAATGCAGCACCTCCAAACCTGCCTGCGGCAGGGCGTGGAATAATAATTTAGCCAGAGGTTAAAAACATAATCGGGCGAAGCATCTCGTTTCGCTCAGTTGGGTTAGTTGCGGCGGTTACCGGTTTGCCCGGCATTTATGCCGCTTCTATTTTACCCATTTTAGACGTCTAAAACTGTCTAAATCATCTACTTATTTCACGTAAAACGATGATTATCAGTAAGTTATCTACTTTAGACAGTAAAATAGATACCTCCCTGTAAATCAACTGATTACGTAAACAAAAATTTAAAAACTGAGGCTTTGCCAAACCGCCGGTAAAATACCTATCCATAACACCAAATATACCTCCCCCACTGCCCCTTATGCAACAAAAAGCCCAACTATAATTTCACATTTATGTGAATTTATAAGCAGGCTAAAATTTGCATAAGGGCTATGCGCTTGTTTATATTTGGTGGGTACGAAGCTATTGGTGCCGCGTTCTTTGCTGTTTATAACCAGCCTTTACCCCAAAGCCGGGGCTTTTGCAATAAGATGAAATAGCGAAAAGAGCCTGCTATTTTTTAGCAAACACAGGCCCTGTAAAAAAAGAGGCTACCTGTGCGGGTTCAACCAGTTTTTTTACACCGCTTTCTATACGGGCGTAAGTGGCATAGCCAAACTGGTCTATTTCTTTGGCAAAGCCACGGATAAGGCGGCCATTTTTAAACTCGCCGTAGTAGCAGTTGCCATTGCTGCTGCGAAGTTCGCCATAGCCCGTGCGCTGGCCATCAACATAAGCGCCGAAAAATACTTCGCCGTTGTTATCCTTCCACATACTGATGCCGGTAAGCAGGCTGCCATCGCGAAAAACACCCAGCAGGTAGCTGCCATTGGT
>DASZPC010000571.1:0-3590 GCA_035550455.1 Chitinophagales bacterium
CACCTTGCCGGCTGGTTTGACTAGTCTGGGTTGCGGGAGTAACCAACTCAGCAGTTTGCCCACCTTGCCGGCTGGTTTGACTAGTCTGGGTTGCGGGAATAACCAACTCAGCAGTTTGCCCACCTTGCCGGCGGGTTTGACTATTCTGGATTGCGAATATAACCAACTCAGCAGTTTGCCCACCTTGCCGGCGGGTTTGACTGAGCTATATTGCTACAATAACCAACTCAGCAGTTTGCCCTCCTTGCCGGCGGGTTTAACTAGTCTGGAGTGCAATTATAACTCACTCAGCAGTTTGCCCACCTTGCCGGCGGCTTTGACTATTCTGGGTTGCGAATATAACCAACTCAGCAGTTTGCCCACCTTGCCGGCGGGTTTGACTAGTCTGATTTGCGAAGAGAACCAACTCAGCAGTTTGCCCTCCTTGCCGACGGGTTTGACTATTCTATATTGCAATAAAAACCAACTCAGCAGTTTGCCCGATTTACCCGATAGTTTGTTTATTTTGTATTGCTATAATAATCCGGCTTTAAGCTGCCTGCCCGAGTTGAAACGGATAGTTAACCTTGATTTCTCTAATACTGCGGTTACCTGCCTGCCCGATTATGGCAGTGTAACCAATAGTTTTCCGGCTTTAAGCAGCTTTCCCCTTTGCGGGCTCTACAACCCTACCGGTTGCCAGGTATTCTGGAATATAAGCGGCCAGTGCTATTACGACCAAAACAGCGATTGCAGTTTTGATAGCATAGATGCAGGCACCAATTATGTAAAAACGCAACTATATCAAAACGGCGTATTGCAGCAACAAACCTACACCGGTGGCGAGGGTTTCTATTCCTTCCAGACAGGTTATGGCAATTATACTTTAATGGTTGATACTACCAATTTACCGTTTACTTTAAACTGCCCTGATTCAGGTTATTTGAGTACCACTATTTCATCTGCCGATTCGTTAAGCTACAGCAACAATTTCGCCTTTAAATGCCGTACCCAGGGCTTTGATATTGGGGTACAGAGTGTGTTAAATAATTGGGCCGTGCCACGTCCCAACGCGATTATAACTTTGAACACTGTGGCTGGTGATTTATCTGAACTTTACGGCGCGCATTGTGCCGCTGGCATTAGCGGGCAGGTGAGCATTACTTACAGCGGGCAGGCTACCTATATTGGCCCCGCCGGTGGAGCTTTAACGCCTACTGCCATAACCGGCAATACGATAAGCTGGAACATAGCCGATTTTGGCGCAGTAAATGTTTATACGGCTTTTAATCTGCTGTTTAAAATTGATAGCCTGGCTACCCCGGGTACGCAGGTTTGTATAACCGTAAGTGTAACCCCCACCAGTGGCGATTATAACCCATCGAACAACACGGCTAATTACTGCTTTACGATTGTGAACTCGCTGGACCCGAACGAAAAGGAAGTTTTCCCATCGGGCAATACGGATACCTCGCAGCACTGGCTAACCTATACCATCCGTTTTCAGAACACTGGTTCGGCGCCGGCTGTAAATGTTTTGGTTACCGATACACTGGATAGCCATTTAGACCCTTCCACCTTCCAGCTACTTGCTTACAGCCATAAAAACCTGACGCAAATCTTCGGCAATGTGGTGAAGTTCAACTTCCCCAACATCAATTTACCCGATAGCACTGCTGATGAACCCAATAGCCATGGATACGTGCAGTATAAAATTAAGCTGAAAGATAACTTACCGGTGGGCACTACCATTAACAACACCGCTTACATCTACTTCGACTTTAACAGCCCTGTGGTTACCAATACCACTACCAATACCATTACCACCACCACTACCGGTATTTCTCCCCTCTCTTTGGGAGATGGGTTGGGGGTGAGGATTTACCCCAACCCCGCTAAAGATGCAGTAACTGTTGAGGTAGACAACAACTCCATAGGGGGCACGCTACAACTAACCGATGTAACCGGACGTGCTATAATTACTTCGCAAATCGAAAGCCGCACATCGCATATCGCAACATCGTTTTTAAGCAGCGGGGTTTACTTTGTAAAACTAAGCAACAGCAAAGGCCAAAATGCCCTGCGTAAATTGGTGATTGAGCGGTAATTGGTTAATCCGGCAATTTGATAATTAGCTAACTGAGAAATCGGTTAATCAGAGTATCAGTAAATCGGTTAATCCGTTAATTCGGAACCTGAAATCCGGAACTCGAAACTGTAACCAGTAAACAGCTTATTGCCGCAAAAAACTCACAACAAATTTGAAATTTGAATTTTTTGACTGGCTATTAAAGCATCATTCCCTATAAATTCGTTAATTTTGCATTATAAACTGGTGTTATAACAAACATCAGTGGTTTAACTGACCGCCGTCAGCACTCAGCGGCGGCAGGCTTTATAACTTGCAAACCGTTACCCATCCTTAGTATTGCAGGTTTAGAAGGTGTTTTTTGTGTTTTTAAATACTGTGTTTACCCATAAGGCCCATAATACCTTATTCATTGTATTAATTATAAAACCAAATATCATTTTTATGAAAGCATTAGTAGGAATTTTTGCTTCGAACCAGGAAGCGGTTGAAGCGGTTAAGCATTTAAAAGATTCGGGCTATCCTGCCAAACAGCTTTCGCTGATTAGCAAGGCCGATGTAATAAACAACCATATACATATTAAAAGCAGCGATACCGCCGAAAAAGCCGAGCTAAGCATTGGCGTGGCAGCCGGTGCGATGGTGGGTATATTAACCGGTGTAGGCGTATTTGCTATACCCGGGCTGGGCTTTTTGTTTGGCGCCGGGGCGCTGGTGGGGGCTATTGCCGGTATTGATTTTGGTATTATTGGCGGGGGCATTGTGGCCGCATTTACGGCTATGGGTATTGATGAGTTTAATGCCAAAAAGTACGAAAAGTACCTGCACGATGGCAAGTTTCTTGTTTTTGCCCAGGGCGATGACAAGCAAATTGCCGATGCCAAAACCGCCCTGCACACCAAAGGCCTGAAATTTGAACTGGACACCGTGTAAGGCCTTACCAATTAATGGTAAATGGGTGAAACAGGTTTGCGCATAACAATTTTAAAACAGAAATCCCCGGCGGAAGTACCACCGGGGATTTGCATATATATAGAGTATGGAGAAACTTTGTTGCTTACAGCATGGCTATGTAGTTGCCCAGTGCTGCCGAACTGCTGCCAAAGGCAAAGGCATTGTTTACTATGTAGTAGTTGCCGGGGTCAACAGTTTTGGTGTAGGCCAGCTCGCTTACCTGCAACTTGGTGCTTTCAAAACTAAACTGGTTCATTAAAGCCAGCACCTGGTTGGCGGTAAAGTAGTTGTAAGCCAGCGCCTGTTTAAAAATTACCAGCTTGGTACTTTCAAAGGCTGCATTGTTAATGGTGCATTGCAACTGGCTAAAGGTAGCGGGGTTCATAGCCACAGGGCCGCAGTTTACCACCGGTGTTACATACACTGGCTGGGGGGCCACCACATGGGTTACCTGGCTTATGGGCCTGGCCACAGTTTTAGTTACAACATACCTGTGGTCGTTATCGCGGCGGTTATCGTAGCGGCGGTCGTTACGGTTGTCCTGGCGGTCATTTCTGTGGTCATCGCG
>DASZPC010000572.1:0-2449 GCA_035550455.1 Chitinophagales bacterium
GCTGTATGCAGGTGCTAAAGCATAAACTGGCAGTTTATGTGGGCTGTGGCATTACGGCAGGTTCGGCGCCTGCCGATGAATGGCAGGAATCGAAAATAAAAACGCAGACGCTGCTGAATGTGCTGGCGGTGGATAAGAAGAAGTGAATTTCCCTCAAAAATTTCACCTTTGCGCCGCAATGAATACCGATAAAAAAGGCATCAGGGTATTGGCCGAAGCCTGTGTGCGTAAAGGCATAAGGAAGGTGGTTTTTTCGCCGGGGTCGCGCTCGGCGCCGTTGGTGATTGCTTTTTCGCAAATGGAGGAAATTGAATGCCTTGTAATACCGGATGAACGGGTGGCGGGTTACTTTGCGCTTGGTATGGCGCAGCAGCTACAACAACCGGTGGCGCTGGTTTGCACCTCGGGCACAGCGGTGCTTAATTACGGCCCCGCTATTGCTGAAGCTTTTTACCAGCAGATACCCCTACTGGCACTTACGGCAGACAGGCCCGCCGGTGCTGCCCAAAAAGGCGAGAACCAGGCCATTGAACAGGCTTTTGTATTTGAAAAGCTGAGTAACGGCAGCTTTGATATAAACGGTGATGCTGCCACAACGGAGGAGTTGAGGCAAACCGCGATTGACATGGAGCTGGCTATTGAAAAAACAACTTACCCCATACCCGGCCCGGTGCATGTAAACATCAGGCTAAGCGAACCTTTGTATAACATGGCGGAGAAGGAAAGCGAAAATTTCATGTATCCTTTTACCGCTCAGTCGGAAATTGCACATAGCGAAAACAAAGCAGCCATAACAAAGCTGGGCCGTCAACTGAACAGTGCAGCGCGAAAGATGATAATAGTGGGCCTGCGCCATCCCGAAGAGTTGTTCGAACAGAAATTGCAGCAACTGGCGCAGCGCAGCGATACGGTGGTGTTGTACGAAACAGCCAGCAATGTTGTTTTAAATGAAGGCGTTTATAATTACGATGCGGCGCTTACCTTGTTAGCTGACAATGGCCCGGATTATAAGCCCGATATAGTAATAACCCTCGGCAACCAGGTAATTTCAAAGCGGCTTCGGCAGTTTTTGCGGAAGTATAAACCTGCTTCGCATTGGGATATTTCGCCTTATGGTACGCGCGGGCACGATTTGTTTGATGCAGGTGCAGTAAAGGATTTTATTACCGAAAAGGAAGCGCTCAATTGCCTTTTGCAAAGCGCCGAGCCTGATTCTAATTACAACCAGCAATGGCAGGAATTGAACCAAAAAGCAAATGCCATAACCGGCAGTTATTTAGCAAATGTTGAGTTTAGCGACTTTAAAGTGTTTGAAACACTGGCAAAAACATACCCGGTGGGGGCCAACATACAGTATGGCAATTCATCGCCGGTGCGGTATGCCAATTTTTTTGAGCACGATGCCACTTTGCAAATAAACAGCAACCGGGGCGCCAGTGGTATTGATGGCTGTGTAAGCACTGCGGCAGGCGCCTGTTATGCCACCGGCCAGCCTACTGTTTGCGTGGTGGGCGATATCAGTTTCTTGTACGACTCGAACGCGTTGTGGAATAATTACCTGCGGCCCAACCTGCGGATAATTGTTATTAATAATTCGGGCGGCAATATTTTCAGGTTAATTGATGGCCCCACCCGTGTACAGGGCTTTGAAAAGTTTTTTGAAACCGGGCATAATTTGCGCTGTGCTAATTTGGCTTCCATGTATGGCCTCGCTTATTATTTTTGCGATAGCCAGCAGGGATTGGACGAAGCACTGAGAACCTTTTATAACGAACAGGGCAAACCCGCGCTGCTGGAAATAAAAACGAACAATGAATTAAGCGCCGCTGTTTACAAAGGGTATTTTGATTTACTGAGACAATAGAAATTAGACATTAGACAAAACCTACAACCATTAATACTTAAACACATTAGCACGTTAATACATTCATACATCAACACCTTAACACATTATTACGATGAGCAGAGCATGGAAAAGCATTAAAGACTACGAGGAAATCCGTTTTGAATTTTTTGAAGGCATAGGCAAAATAACCATTAACCGCCCGCGGTACCGCAACGCTTTTACGCCGTTAACAGTAAAGGAAATGATAGATGCCATGAATATTTGCCGCGATAGCATGGAAATTCAAAGCATCATCCTTACCGGCGAGGGCGACAAAGCATTTTGCAGCGGCGGCGACCAAAATGTACGCGGCCATGGCGGCTATGTGGGCAAGGATACTGTTCCGCGCCTGAACGTGCTTGACCTGCAAAAGCAAATACGCTCTATACCCAAAGCGGTAATAGCTATGGTAAACGGCTTTGCCATTGGCGGCGGCCATGTGCTGCATGTGGTGTGCGACCTTTCGATAGCCAGCGACAACGCCATTTTCGGGCAAACCGGCCCTAAGGTGGGCAGTTTTGACGGCGGTTTCGGGGCGAGCTATTTAGCGCGCATAGTGGGCCA
>DASZPC010000573.1:0-4927 GCA_035550455.1 Chitinophagales bacterium
TAAAAAACCACCGGGCCATGGCCAGTAGCAGGCGCAGTCCAGTTCATAGTCCATGAAATGGCGCCACCCGAAGCGGTGGTTCCGGCAGATTTATGAGTTACATAACCAGTTGACGCAACTTTTGTGGTGGTGGAATTGGTAACCGCAATAGTCCCAACTATATTTCCATTGCTAGTGGTATCCTGTGGAGAAAGCTCAAAACCAATTCGGCTATGGCCGGTACGGGTAATAGAAGCCGTAACCGTATAGGTTTGTCCCGCTGTGTAACCTCCACTGGGAATATTTGTAGTTATTGTACCTCCAGTAAAATTACGGGAAGGACTGTGGCACGAAATACAGCTAGTGCCATCGCCGGGCGAACCGGTATAGCCTGCAGGTGCGCCTGAAAGGTTTGAACGCACTGTGTTAAAATAACTGGTGGTTATTAAAATTAGTGAGGCCAGTACAAAACCAAAAAGTACATATCTTCTTTTCATGGGTATTTGTTTAAACCGCAAATGTAACGGGCTGCAAAACACATAACCCCTTGAAAATGGGTTTTATAGGGAATGGTTAACCCTGCAAAATAAGATAGTTGTTTAAACAGGTATTATTCAGATAAGCCCTTGGTCAAGCATAGCCTTTACCTTCAATATGCTGGCTACTGAAAGGCCATCGCGGATTTCGCCATGCATTACCATGTTATATACTTCGCTAAAAGGTAGTTTCTTAATATCAATTACCTCGTCTTCTTCAGGGGCCTCGCCTATGTATTTAATACCCCGGGCCACAAAAGTGTATGATATTTCATCGGTAGTAGAGTTTGACAACTGCATTTCCAGCACCTGCTCGTATTTTTCGGCCTGCAGCCCGGCTTCTTCCCTCAATTCGCGTTTGGCTGTTTCTAATGGCGAAGTCCCTTCAAAACACCCGCCTTCAACTACTTCCCATTCATAACTATCATGCGGGTAACGGTATTGCCCAACTATCCAGGTGTTGTTTTGCTCATCCAGTGGAATAATAGCCACCGCAATCATTTTAAAATGCACCACCCCATAAATACCGGCATTACCGGCAGGGTTCTTTACCTTATCTTCAATTATCTTAATCCAGGGGTTATCGTATTTTACCTCGCTTGAAAGCTTCGTCCAGGGGTTTGTGGCAAGGTTCTTTTTCATAAGCCTATTTTACGCGGGCAACAATAAAAATAGCAGTGCTTAAAAATGGCACGGAAGTGGCATCGGAGCCGAAAACATATTTTACCAAAAACCTCTTTAGGGCCCCCTCCTTCAGCACATCCATTGGGGCGGTTACGTATTTCATTTCAAGCACCTCAAAACCCGAATTTTCGAGCAGATTTTTAATTCGCGGCTTGGTATAAATACGCGCATTGGCCCAACGCTCGTGCAGGGGGCGGGGCAACCAACTAAAAAAAGGTACGCGGTTCCAGGGTAATAATGGCAATTTTGCCCCGTGTGTTTCAAATACCCACCATTTATTGGGAACCGAAATGGCACATAATGCACCCGGGGTCAAAAACTTTTTAAAGCGGCTAACATGGCTGTCATCATTCAAATGTTCAATTACCTCAAAACAAATCAGGCGGTCAAAAACACCATCAATATCCTCCACCTCCACATTTTTAATAAACATATTGCAATTGGCTACGCCCTGTGCAGCCTTAGCTTCCTCAAAAACCCGTTTGTGGCCTTCGTATATATCAACGCCGGTGCATTCTTTCATGCAATTGCTCATTAATAACAAGGTAGCGCCATTGCCACAGCCAATTTCAAGCAGGCTTAAATCCTTATTACAAAAGCCGGGTATTTGTTTTACCAGGTTAACACGTCGGCCAATAATCTTATCGGTATGGTCGGCAGGCCGGCCCAGGTAATGTTCCCCCTCAAAAAGTGTCTCGTCCACTTTAGTCATGGCGCGTAATTACAAAAGTTTTTATCGTTTTAAACAAAGCTACAAACCGTGCTTCTTATTTTGGCGGACGTTACTAACCGTCCATTCAATTTTCCCCGTAAAAGCGTCCTGCCTTACCTTACAATCGCTGATACTGCAAATTTTACAACATTCAGGTATGCAGGGGTCGCCATGAATAAAAAACTCAACCGGGTAGGTATAAGTGTCGTTAATAACAGCCGCCACTTCTTCAATAGCCTGGTGCGATTCGCGCAGGGTGTAATACCAGGGCAGGGTTACGTGGCAGTCTATATGCAGTTTGTTGCCGAACTGAATAATGCGGAGGTTATGAATATCTATCCACTCAGTTTTACGATGGGCTTTCAAGTGTTGCACCAATTCGCTTATTAATTGCTCATCGGCTTCGTCCATAATGCCTGCCACCGACCTGCGTGCCAGTTTAATGCCGGTATAAATAATAATGCAACCAAAAACAATGGCAATAACATTATCAAGCCAGTTAAGCCCTGTGAAGATTATTAAAACAAGTCCAATCAATATACCGAGCGAGGAATAAGCATCAGATTTAAGGTGTTCGCCATCGGCCCGCAGGGTAAGCGATTGGTATTTATTGCCAGCACTTACCAGTATAAAACCCAGCCCATAGTTTACCACCCCCGAAAGGGCAATTACCATTAAGCCGGTATCTAAATGCTCTAAGGGCCGGGGTTGAAAAAAAGAAAATATTGATTTGCCAATTATCATTATACCGGCCAGCGTAATTAGTATTCCTTCAAAACCAGCCGAAATAAATTCAACCTTGCCGTGGCCATAAGGATGGTCGTAATCCTTTGGTTTAGATGAAAGATAAAGGCTGTAAAGCGCAAAAACACCTGCCACTATGTTTACAATAGATTCAAGCGCATCGGTAAGTATTGCGTTTGAATGGGTGAACAGATAAGCTGCAAAACGCGCCGCCAGCAACAATACCCCCACTACTACAGCAATAAACTGTATGCGGTAAGTTGCCTGTGATGGGTTGGGTTTAGCCAAGTTTTAAATTTTAGAACAAATAGGGCAATTTTCAACTACATGGCCACGTGCGGGGCAATATTCGCGCCCAAAATAAATTATTTGCAAATGAAGTTTGTTCCACAATGCTTCAGGGAAAAGCCGTTTGGCATCTTTCTCGGTTTGCTCTACGCTTTTGCCATTGCTTAGCTTCCAGCGTTGCATTAACCTATGAATGTGCGTATCAACCGGAAACGCAGGCTGCCCGAATATTTGCGACATAATAACCGAGGCGGTTTTATGCCCCACACCGGGCAGGTGTTCCAGTTCTTCAAAACTATCGGGCACTTGCCCATGATGTTTTTCGAGTAAAATTTCAGATAACCGGTGAATAGCTTTCGATTTTGCCGGGGCTAGCCCACAAGGCCTCACTATATCTTCAATTTCGCGCACCGAAAGTTTTACCATTTGCTGCGGGGTATGTGCCTTTTTAAACAAATGCGGGGTGGTAAGGTTAACCCGCTTATCAGTACACTGGGCCGATAGTAAAACAGCTATCAGCATAGTATAAGCATCTTCATGCTCCAATGGAATTTCGGGACTAGGGTAAAGTTCATCCAGTTTTTTTACAATAAAGTTTACCCGCTCTTGCTTTGTCATCGTCCAAAAATAATAAGTCCCCGCTGTTTGGCAGGGACTTAAATATATCTTCAGGCTACAGTCTGTATTACCGTACTTGTACCATTTGCTGGCTGTATATATTGCCGTTAACCACCATTTTTACAATGTAGAAACCGCTTTGTGCAGTAAAATTCTTTGCATCGAAGCTATACACATAAAAACCTGCTTTCTGGTTGCCATCATAAAGACCGGTTACCAGTTTGCCCGAAATATCAAAAACCTGCAGGGTAACTTTTGAATCGGCAGTAAGGTTATAACTGATGTTTGAGCTTTCAACAAAAGGGTTCGGGTATGCTGTGATAGCCAATGAAGGCTGAGATGCAGCCGGGGTAGTAGGCGTAACTGCCTGCAATACCTGCTCGTTGGCACTGTTATCCACCTTTTTCAGATTGGTTTCGCCGCCGGAACATGGATAATTATAAACCTCCATAAAACTGGGGGTTGAACCGGTAAGTTTAAGATTGCCATCTGCATCTTTTACAAAATTCAGCTCACCGCTTTTAAAGCACCATACCTTGCCATCGGGGCGTATGGCGTTTTGCACTTCATATTCGCGGAAATGCAGTTTGTTGCCCACTATTACCCCTTCCAGTTTCATATCGGCATATTCGCCATTGGCAGTAATAATGGTAGAGGTACCGGTAACTGTGTTACCATCCTGTTTAAGGTCAAATTCGTATTGAAAGCTTTCAATAAAGCTTTTTTTATCCCATGAATACTGGTTGCGGGTTCCGCTCCATTTGCCGCTAACATCCAGTTTGGCAACCTGGTCGGAAGATAAAACCTGGTCGGCCGTTTCGGGCTTTGTGGCAAAGCCTGCAGTAATTAGTAATAATGCAAACAGGGTAACAGATAAACGTTTCATAAGCTTGGTTTTTAGTGAAGATTCATAGTTAGGATGATACTAAAACGAAAATCCATACGGAAAGTAACATTAAATTTTCAAAGCCCCAAACGCCTGTGTTAATGTGGTGTTAATGTGTAACCATATCATAAACGGTAAAGCGCCTGCTTACTAAGCCCTATTTTATTTTCTTTGCCGCAAAAATCTGCTCATGTCCTCTTTCCCATCCGTAATCCTTCATCATCATAAGGCACATGCTGTAAAGCGTTTTCACCCATGGGTGTTTAGTGGGGCGGTAAAAAAAATTGAAGGGCAACCCGGGCAGGGCGATGTGGTAAACGTGCTGAGCGATAAGGGCGAATTTCTTGGTGTAGGGCATTATGGGGCTGGCGGTATTGCCGTTAGGCTTTTCGCTTTTGAAAAAGTGGATAACCTGAATGCATTATGGAAAAAGAAGTTTGAAGCCGCGTACAACGTGAGGAAAGCGGCTGAACTTATTAA
>DASZPC010000574.1:0-2785 GCA_035550455.1 Chitinophagales bacterium
ATATAATACCCCTTCTCCACATACTGGGTCATCTGGTTTGTTTCGCGCTTATCGGTAATAAGGGGCGAGTGCTTCTTTACCTCATCTAAAAAAGTATTGAAATAAGTGCCGCGCTGGTCAAGCGGGCCAATTTCAGTCCATTCATAGGCACTTTGAACAGCCAGAAAATGCGATTGGGCCAGCAATTTATCGGCATCGGGCAGGTACTTGCTTTGAGGGTATTTGTCTTTAAACTCAGCATAAGACTTTATCGTTTCATCGAAACGCTCGGCCTTTTTGTCGGGAATAGAATTATCGGCAAACTCGAAATACGATTTGATAATCATAAAGGTTACCATTTCGCGCTGTTCTATATCCGGAAAATCTTTCAGGATATTGGCATAACTAACGGCTGCCGCCCGGTAATTGCTGGTGCGGTAGTAAAGCTCGGCCGTATTCAATGCCTTGCGTTCCAGTTTTTTCCTAAGGTTTGTAATAGCCTCGTTGCTTTGGGTTATAAAACTGCCATTGGGGTAAGCATTTAAAAACAACTGGAAAGCATCAATAGCTTTTTGGGTATAGGTTTGGTCTAAATCGGGCTTGGGCGAAAGCATTTCGTAGCTTTTGGCGTACATATACAGGCACTCCTCAGCCTTTTCGCTGTTGGGGTACAGGTCGTAAAAGTTTTTGAAATGGTAGGCCGAAATAAGGTAATCGCCCTGGTGGTAATTGGCATCGGCATACATATAATACAGGTCCTCGGTGCTTTCGCGGCCCTTCATTAAACCAATCAGTTCTTCCAGCAGGGGTATGGCCTTATAATATTCCTTCTTTTTGTACCAGCTAATGGCTTTGGCCTTTTTATATTCCAGGTCGGTTGATTTGAGGGCTTTTTCGGGGGTATCGCAGCCGGGCAAGCCCACCAGCAAAACGCCCGATACCAACAGCAGCAAAGCCAGCGTAAAAGCACGGCCTGCATGGAACATACGTAGCTTATATAAACGGCTACCCTTTAAATTAAAACTGATTAACCTGGCTATTGGCATAAAAAGCGTGCAAAGATAGATTTTTAAGCGAGTTTTTGAACCCGCTTAACTTTATTAGGCATAGAACGGGGTTTGGGAAATTTATTTTGGGGGGATAGCAGTGGGTAGTGAGATATTAGAATTGAGATATGAGGGAGGGATGATACAGGGCCCCCTCTAAATCTCCCCCAGTAAAGAAGGGGGGGAATGCAAAAAATACAAACCACCTCGTCTGCCGAAGCTTTAACTTCGGCATCCACTCCTCCTTAATAAGGCGGAGAATTTTAAATGCAAACACCCTGCTTATTAATGCGGACTCATCCCCCTTGCTATTGCTATCCGGATAGATAGCGGCCTTCGTAATTTCACATTAAAATGTGTAATTACACATGGCTTATTATACATAAAGCAGGGCTGACTGTGCTTAACTTTGGCAATTGCCTGAAAGGGTACGTTATTTGAAATATTGTTAAGATACCTGCCACCGTATGACCGGGTGGCATGTGCCAGAATAAGGCGCTTGCAAAATAAAGCTGCAACACGCGGGAAAGAGGGGCTTTTTCTTTCCATAGGGATGGTACAGGCGAAAAACCTAACTAATTGGGAAACAAGGGGTTACCTACTTTTGTGTCTAAAGTAGATAAGATATTGAATATCAGTTAGTTACAACAAAAAAGTAGATAAAATAGAGGGATTTAGACGGATTTTAGAACAATACAAGATGTGGCTATGACTAAAATCATGTTGTATGTTTACCAGTAAAATATAGTATAGCGTATGACAATTTCATTCCACGGGGCAGCCCGCATGGTTACCGGCAGCAAACATTTAATTGAAATGGCCGATGGCACCAAGTTGTTACTGGATTGCGGCCTTTTTCAGGGCTACCCAAAAGAGACCGATACCCTGAACCGGCAATGGGGTTTTAAGCCCGAAGAGATAGATTACCTTATTCTTTCGCACGCGCATATTGACCACTGCGGCCTTATACCGCGGTTTGTAAAAGAAGGTTTTAAAGGTAAAATTTACTGCACCCCTCCCACCTTTGACCTTGCCAAGATTTTAATGCTGGATGCAGCACATATACAGGAGTGGGACGTAAAGTATGTAAACAAGCGCCTGCGCGCCCGGCATGAACCGGAGGTTGACCCACTTTACACCACCGATGATGCGCGGAACACCTTTGATTATTTTTACCCGGTACCTTACCACGAATGGCATAAAATAAAAGAGGGCATTGAATTTAGCTTTACCGATGTGGGGCATATAATAGGAAGCGCCTCGGTACACCTGCGGCTTACCGAAAACGGAAAAGAAACCCGGCTTACTTTTAGCGGCGATGTAGGCCGCTATGATGACGATATACTAAACACCCCGGAAGTATTTGAACAAGCCGATTATGTATTAATCGAATCTACCTACGGCGATAGCCTGCACGAAAACACCGGCCTTACAACCAATAAATTAATGCAGGTAATTACCGATACCTGCCTTACTAAAAAAGGCAAGCTGATAATACCCGCCTTTAGCGTGGGCCGCACGCAGGAACTGGTTTACCTGATGAATAAACTACAAACAAACAATCAACTACCGCCGGTAGATGTGTTTGTTGACAGCCCGCTTTCGGTGGAAGCCACCGAAGTGATACGCGACCACGTAGAATGCTACAACAAAAGTATGCAGGAGTATATGAAGCGCGACCCCGAGCCTTTTGCCTTTAAACGGCTGCATTATATTACCGAGGTGGAAGATTCGAAAAAGCTGAACGACCATAAGGAGCC
>DASZPC010000575.1:0-2989 GCA_035550455.1 Chitinophagales bacterium
TAATAATAGCTCTGATATAAATAATTTAACTTCGAACATCATTAACCAGCCAAAGTCTAAACCGACCCTATCCAGATAACGGGGTGCTTACATCTTTTCTATAGTTGACTACCCCGTTAAAGATCAAATTCCTGATATTCAAATAGCATACTACCTTAATATGGCTCCACCAATACTAATGAAGTTCATTGGTTGGTTTATTACCATTTTACCAATGTCTATATTATTATTAAGCATACGAAAAAATGAAAAAGGAACCTTAACCCTTTTATCTGATAGGGTCATAATGGAAACGTTACATAAAAAATATGAAGTAACCTTCAGTCAATTAAGGCGGGTGAATTTTATCAGAAAAGCGCTGCTTTCATATAAGCCTTACAGAATAGAATTTATCTATTTGGATTTAAAGTTTTTAAGACTACGGTTGAATTCTCAAACAGATTTTTACAGCATATTTGAACAGATGAAAGAACTTCTACCAGAAAATGTTGAGCTTGCTATCTATTCTATAGAAACAATGGAAAACTTATAATTTAAGATTTTTGCAGCCATTAAAAGTTCGAAAAGCCACTTCCTCTTCACAGGGTCTGCCGGTATAGCTTGTGCGCAGTGCCACCCTGCGGGGGCAACGAAACAAAACCTTTTAAACGTCATCCGGCAATTGAATAAAAAGCCCATTCCCGGCTTTTTATAACATCTATTTTTGTCTATTTTGGCCCATTCACTTTAATTGATTATCAATTAGTTACGAAAAGCACACCCCTTGATAATCAACCACTTATCTATAATAGACAAATTTAGACATTTCCGGCCCCTTTTCCGGCTGGTTCCTTACCAGCCCTGGCTTTCTGCAAACCCGGTATAACAATATGTCAAAGAACAGCCACCACACAATGGTAGCTGCCAAATATACATCCCCACCTCATGGTATTATGTATAATTACAAATGTGTAATTGCACATTTTTTGTGCAATTAGCTTTTAAAAATGTTATTGGTAAGTGTAAATCCTCCGGTGGCAGTATTTCCCGGTGGCATGTATCGCAAGTAAAAACTATGTTCCAACTATAACCCAATATCTCTTTACCCTCTCTCCTTTCACTTCTCCCTTTTCACCTCGCCCATCCCTCGCCCTCATCCCTTTCACTCGCCCCTCTCTCTTCTCTCACCTTTCACTTTTCACCTTTCTCCTACTCCGCTTCCGCCTCTACGGCCTCCACTTCGGGCACCATGCGTTTCAGCAGGCCTTCAATACCCGATTTGAGGGTGATAATTGAAGAAGGGCAACCACTACACGAACCCTGTAACGAAAGTTTAACCACGCCGTCTTCAAACGATTTGAACTCAATATGGCCGCCATCCATTTGTATAGCGGGCTTCACGTATTTTTCAAGCAGGTCTTTTATTTTGCTTTCCGGGTCGGCGGGTATGGCGTTGGGGTTTTGTGTTTCCAGTATGTCTTTCGGCAACAGCGAATCATCTACCGGTTTGCGCCCGCTTTGTAAAAAGGCTTTAATAGCCTCTTTCAGTTCCGGCGTAATTTCAAACCATTCGTATTCTGCTTTTTTGGTTACGGTTACAAAATTATTGGCAATAAAAACCCCGTTTACAAATGGGATGGCAAACAGCGCTTTTGCCAGTTCCGAGCCTTCGGCCAATTCAGCCGTTCTAAAATCTAACTGAAAGTTGGGCAATAAATGCCGGTTGGTTACAAACTTCTGGCTTTCGGGGTTAGGGGTTGCTTCCGCGTATATTTCAATGATATTTGCTGTGTCCATGTAATTTTGCTTTAAAAAGGCAAATGTATTGGTTTAACGCTTATAAAACAGGTATTTGCCTGCATTGTTTAATATGCTGCTGCACGTAAAAGTAAAACCCAATGCCAAAGCCGATGAAATTGCGCAAGGCGCCGATGGCGGGTTTATAGTAAAAATAAAAGCCCCGCCGGTTGAAGGCAAAGCCAATAAATACCTGGTGTTTTTTTTAAGCACAGTGCTGGGTATTCCCAAATCGAAAATTGTAATTCAAAAAGGCGAAAACACCCCTTACAAAACCCTGGCTATTGATATGGATGCTGAAACAGTATATGCCCGGCTGCAAAGCAGGCAATAAAGGCCTATTTCTTCTCTTCCACGGCGGCTATATCATGCTCTTTGTAAAACTTCTTCTCGGCCCAGTCAAAGCGTTGCCAGTACTGGTTTTCGGTCATTGTCATTTTAGAATACAGCGAATCGGCCCGCTGCGACTCGGCAGCGGTAAAGTTGTCTTTTTTTACCGATGCAAGGAAAGGGCCAAACTGGCTATCGAGGGTGCTTTTGTAAAAATCAAGCAGTTCCAGCGAAAAACTGCGCAGGGTTGTATCGCCCTGAAAATCGCCAAAGGTTTGCACCTTTTCAATTGACTTGTTTACTAAGCCCGAATACTGCTTATAAGCGGTTTCGGCCCGCTGCTTATCGCCGCTTTGTATGGCATCGCCATAGTTAAGCGAGCTATCCACCACTACGCTTACCACAGCCATCATATCATCGTGATATTTTTTGGCTTGTTTGGCCTTAATATGGCACCCTGTAATTAGCAGCGCCAGCGCCAAAACAGAAAAAAGGACAGGCCTGTTTTTCATGTGAAATACTTTATGTTCTAAAATGCCCGTTATAAAGCAATATCTGGCAATCTTTACGAACTTCAAAACTAATATACCGTATAAAAACCAGATACTGCCGGCTAAATTGAAAGGGTATTGCAAAATAGTGATTTTGTGCGTGTTGTGCAGCATAGCCCGCATGGCTATGGCCGGGCCGCAGCCTGCTGTACCCGAAGTTAATATCCTGGCCGAACAACAACAGGCCCTTGAACAACGCATTACCGCTGAAAAACAACGCATTGCGAAAGACTACCAAAGGGCCGACGACCGGCTTTTTAACCTTGTTGACAGCATAGTTGATTTTATAAATAAGCAACCGGTAAGTGCCGCACAGCGCAACCTGTACCTGT
>DASZPC010000576.1:0-5187 GCA_035550455.1 Chitinophagales bacterium
GCCCGTCCCGCTACCGAAAACCTCATAAGCACCGGTGGTGGCCGTAAAGAATATACAGTGAATGGCCTGCGCGCGCTTAAGGCACAAGGCTCTGAAGACCCGCTTAAAATAGCCTTTGAATATAATATAGATTACCAGAACATTTTAACCTATAACGACCTGATGCAGGGCGAGCATTTTAAAGATGGCGAATATGTTTACCTGCAACCCAAAAAGAACCGCGGCGCCGAAAAAGACTACCTGGTGGCCAGCGGCGAAAGTATGCGCGATATAGCCCAAAAGTTTGGTATTAAAATAATGGAGTTATACGCCAAAAACGATATGAATTTTACGGCAAACGAACAGGCTTATGCCGGCGAGCGCATCAGCCTACAGGAAAAAACCCGGCACACGCCCAGGGTTATGTCCTACGCCCAATTTCTAAAAACACAGGATAACCTGAAATCTGCTGTGTCTAAACCCGAAACCGGGTCCACGGGGGGCCCTCCCTCCACCACCACTACCAACCCAATCAGCCAATACGAAGTTCAACCCAGCGATACTTTGTATTCCATCGCCCACAAATTTAATGTCAGCGTGGAGCAGCTAAAGTCCATTAACAATCTGTCTGATACAGATATTAAAGCGGGCCAAACGTTGCTGGTTAGCAAATAGCTGTTAACCTTCTTTTGCCAACTTTGTAAGGGTTTGTGTGTTTATACGTCATAGTATAAAAAACATGCGCAATACAATTTTTATACCGGTGCTGTTTATGGCCTTGCTGGCCTCTGGTACTTCATGCGGCCAAAAAAGCAACCATAATAAAACCGGCGCCAATGCAAATAATAAAACCCTTACAATGACGGATAAATCTAAACTCGATACTATTACCCTTGGCGGCGGTTGTTTTTGGTGTATGGAAGCCATCTACCAGCGTCTTAGCGGGGTGGTTTCTGTTACATCGGGCTATGCCGGTGGTAAAATAGCCAACCCAACTTACCGCGAGGTTTGTTCCGGCTTAACCGGCCACGCCGAATCAGTGCAAATTGTTTACGATACTTCCCTGGTTTCTTTAACCGATATACTGCATGTGTTCTTCAAAACCCACGACCCCACCACGCTTAACCGCCAGGGGGCCGATGAAGGCACACAATACCGTTCGGTAATTTTTTACCGTGATGAAGCGCAGAAAAAAACTGCTGAGGAAATCAAAACAGGGCTTGATAAAAGCGGGGCCTATAATGCCCCGATCGTTACTGAAATTGCCCCCTTTACCAACTTTTATAAGGCTGAAGACTACCACCAAAACTACTTTAACGACCATAAAAACAGCAACCCCTACTGCCAGATTGTTATTGTTCCCAAACTCGAAAAGTTTGAAGAATACTTTAGCGATAAATTGAAAAGATAGCCCTTCAGGCACACGCACTTTTCCTATTTAGCGTTACGTTTTTGATACTTGGCACATATTTTCACATCTTTGACGCGCAAACCGCATGGAAAAACTTGTTCGCCTAAACGATAGAACCTTTCGTTTATATAAGAGCGAGAACGAAATACTTACGGCTGTTCGCAGCATTGCGCACCAAATAAACGATGACTATATCGGCAAGCGGCCTTTATTAATCCCCGTTTTGAATGGCTCATTTCTCTTTGCCGCCGATTTGTTGAAAGAGTTGAAACTTGATTGCGAAATATCTTTCGTTAAAACAGCTTCTTATCACGGCACACAATCAAACGGCAACCCTGTTTCGCTTATAGGCCTCAATCAAAGCATAGAAGGCCGCCATGTAATAGTGCTGGAAGATATAGTTGATACCGGCAACACGTTATCAATGATTTTGCCAACCCTCGAAAAGCTAAATCCTGCTTCACTAAAAGTGGCTTCGCTGTTGTTTAAACCAATGGCGCTGCAAACCGATGTGCAGATAGACTACATAGGCATGGAAATACCCAATGAGTTTATTGTGGGCTACGGCCTCGATTACGACGGCCTTGGCCGCAACCTCCGCGATATTTACCAGGTAGTGGAAGGGGAGTAAGCTTTCCAAAATCAATTTCTGTAGTTTATTGCTTATTTTTAAATTATAACTTATCGTGCTGTTGTTGGGGCCTTTATCTAAAGAAGAATTCGGGCTTTTGGCCCGAAAACCTAAAAGCATTTCCCCTGAAAAGCTTCAAAAGAAAAACGGCATAAAAAGAATCCTCGTCGTATATAAATCCATACATGGGCCAAAACTCAATTATTGATTCATGCAAAAAAACATAATCGTAATTGGGGGTGGTGCCGCAGGATTTTTTGCAGCAATCAATACGGCAGCCCTACATCCCGGCTATAATGTGCAGGTCCTTGAAAAATCATCTTCCTTTCTCTCTAAAGTAAAAGTTAGCGGTGGTGGGCGTTGCAACGTTACACACGCCTGCTTCGATGTGAAACAGTTGGTAAAAAACTACCCGCGCGGCGAAAAACAACTGCTTGGCCCTTTTACACGCTTCGGCCCGGCCAGTACGCTAAACTGGTTTGCCGAACGCGGTGTAAAGCTCAAAACCGAACCCGATGGGCGCATGTTCCCGGTAACCGATTTATCGCAAACCATTATCAACTGTTTTTTAAACGAAACGCATAAACACCACGTAAAGCTGCTCACGCATCAGGGAGTAGAGGCTTTGCTTCCGCCTTCGCAATCAAACCCACAATGGCAAATAACCGCCACCGGCGGCAGGCATCATTTTGCCGATGCAGTTATCGTTACCACCGGTTCCGGTTCCGGCATGTGGAAATTACTCGAAAAACTAGGCCATAAAATAACACCACCGGTGCCTTCGCTTTTCACCTTCAATATTAACGATAGCACACTAAAGGGGCTGGAAGGCCTCAGTGTGGCTTCTGCCACAGTCCGCATACCCGGTATTAAAAACCTTGCGGCCACCGGCCCGGTGCTCATAACACACTGGGGGCTTAGCGGCCCTGCCATATTGCGCCTTTCGGCCTGGGGCGCTCGTCATTTAGCGGCCCCGAAATATCAGTTTGAAGTGGAAATAAATTGGGCGGGTACCGGTAGGGCAGAAGTGCTCGAAACCCTGAAAGCATTAAAGCAAAACAGCCCACGTAAAAACCTTGCCACCAACCCGCAGTTTGGCATACCTAAGCGCCTGTGGGAACGGCTGGTGCAGAACACCGGCATCAACTACGCCGATTTATCAAACAAACAAATAGAAGAATTAACCAACCGGCTTGCCGCCTGCCGCTTCGCGGTCAATGGCCGTTCCACATTTAAAGATGAATTTGTAACCGCCGGTGGTATTGATTTAAACGAGGTTGATTTTAAAACCATGCAAAGCCGTAAACTGCCCGGCCTTTATTTTGCGGGCGAGGTATTGGATGTTGACGCAATAACCGGTGGCTTTAATTTTCAATGTGCCTGGACAACCGCCTGGCTGGCAGCAAACGCCGTTTGAACCGACGGCAGGGTAAACCAAAAAGAGGCGCCTTCACCCTCGGCGCTCTCCACCCATATATCGCCGCCGTGTATGTCAATTATCTTTTTGCAAATGGCAAGCCCAACACCGGTGCCTTCGTAATATACCTTGCTGTGCAGGCGGCGGAAAGCCTTAAAAATGGTTTCAAAATATTCGGGCTTTATGCCAATGCCGTTATCCCGTATAAAGTATTTCACCATGCCATCTTCCTCCTTACTGCCAATTACAATTTTCAAATCCCTGTCGGCGCTTCGGTACTTTATTGCATTCGACAATAAATTCTGGAACAACTGCTCTATCAGCGCCTTCTGCCCGTTTACATGAATACAGTTGGTTATTACTATTTCTGCTTCACTCTCGTAAATAGCTTTGGCCAGCAGGCTTTTTACTTCGCCAATAACACCATTTATATCCACCTCATAAAAATCCTTTTCCACCACATTCAGTTTCGAATAGGTAAGTATATCGCTAATCAACCGCTCCATCTGGCTGGTGCCTTTGGTTACATAGTTTATATACTCGTTTATATCACTGTCATTCATGCCTGTTTTATCAAGCTCCTTACGTATCAGCGTTACAAACCCCGATATAGTCCTTAACGGCTCTTTCAAATCGTGCGAAACGATATACGCAAACTCACGCAGGTTTTTATTGCTCATCTGCAAATCGTGCGTGCGCTCCTCCACCATCTTTTCCAGTATATCCTTCTGCATTTTAATCTGTTCGGCATATACCACATTCTGCTGTGCCAGCGCATCCATAAACGCCAGCAGCCACATGGCTATGGCGGTAACTGCCGTCATGCCCCCGGTAACAGTTATCAGGTGTTCCCACACAAACATCCGCATATCGGGGTAAGCATAAAGCTGGTGGTGTATTACCAGCGAGTGTACAAACAATACAATGGTAAATAGCCCGCCATAAAACATTACAACCCGCCGGTCGCGGAAAAAAGAAATAACTATAAAATACACCCCCACCAAAGCCACCATATCCAGGTAAACCCGGTAGCGTATAGCCGGGTCGGTACTATAGCTATCGCGTACTATGGTTTCCATAACTATAAGCACCAGGCTACCCAGCACCAGCACATGGCCCGCTGCCCCTATTTTTCCTTTTCGGAAAAGAAATACCGACAACACCATACCGGTAAGGGCAACAATATTGCCGCTCATATACAAAAGGCCCAGCCCAAAGTATAGCTGGCCTAACGAAATAATTGACAGGAATATAAATGCGGAAAGAATGATGTAATACAGGTATGCTGCCTTACGCCTTTCAAAGTAATTGGCATTATTATAACCCGAAAGAAAGAAATTTGCTATTTCGATGGCCATGCCGTAAAAAACAAAACCCTTGATTATGAATGGTTCCGCAAATGTTTTACGGCTGAATACCTAAAAAGGTTAGCGTGTACTACCAGCTTTTTTACCAAAGCTATTGATATCAACCAGCCAGCCTACATAATACAAGGCGCCAATTTTAGGGGCGCCCACTGCCTCAATGTGCTTGTTGTTATAAATATTCGAGGCCCCTATGCGCACGGTCGAGTATGCCTTTTCAATTTCATAGTATATCTGCGCATCCATGGTATGGAAACTGGGCACTGTGCCATCGGCAAAGGGGCTTTCCCATTTGTACGAGGTTACCCACTTCCAGTTAAGGCTAAATCCAAGGCCCTTCCAAACCTTGCTGGCGTTTATACCAATATTCACTTTATGCTTCGGC